>NZ_PSUU01000022.1:0-62265 GCF_002932015.1 Rathayibacter sp. AY1H3 | reverse complement strand
ACCACCGGGTCGCAGCCGCCGAGCCGCTCGACCAGCTCGCGCTGGGCGGGATCGGTGGTGGTCAGCTGCATCGCGATCGCGCGGGCGACCGCGGTGACCTTGATCGAGTGCGTGAGCCGGTTGTGCACGACCTGGCCGACGCCCGAGGGCGAGATGACCTGGGTCACCGCGGAGAGGCGGGCGAAGTAGGGCGAGAAGCGGATCCGCTCCAGGTCGACGCGGTACTCGGGGTACTCCTCGCCGGTGGCGAACCGGTCGACGGGCTCGGGGATGCGCCGGTCGCGGCGGTGGTCGTGCGGGGCCGAGGCCCGCGGGGCCGTCGTCTCGGGGAGTGCCGGCTCGCTCATGGCTTCACCCTAATCAGGGGCGCGGGGGCGGAGGGACCGCGCCGCTCCGGCGGTCGGCGTCGCTCCTCCGGTCGGCGTCGCTCCTGCGGCGAGACACCGCGTCCGCCGGCGAGGCACCGCGGGGACGGCGGCGCCTCGGGGAGCGCACGAACACCTCGGCGGTCCGGTGGGCGAGGCCGGCGCCTCGGCGGACGCCGGGACGCCCCGCGGCAGCCCGGCCGACGGGCGAACAGGAGACGCCGGGCGCGGACTCCCGTCAGGCGGACTGCTCGCGCGGGGTGACGGCGAGGTGCACGGCCGCGGCGACGACCGCGCCGAGGACGTAGGCCGCGATGTCGAGCCAGGAGAAGGTGGTGCCGACGACGAGGCGGAGCGGCGCCCACAGCTCGACCAGGCGCGCCGCGACTCCGATCGCCTGCAGCTGCTCCATCGCGATCGACCAGGCCAACGCGATCCCGGCAGCCGTCACGCCCGGGATTCGCGGCAGGAGCACCGCGATCAGCAGCGCCACCAGCACGACGTAGGCCACTCCGCCGGCGAGGTCGGCGAGCAGCCCCGTGAGCACGAACCGCAGTGCCAGGCCCAGGCCGAGCACGGCGACGGCCGCGAGGGCGAAGCGGAACCGCGCCTTCACCGGGCACGCTCCTCGAGGGCGCGCTGGAGGCGCTCGAGAGCGAGGAGGAACGTGCGGTCGTCGGCCACGCGCCAGCCGAGAGCGGCCGGGGCGGCGACGACCAGGGGCACGAGGACGGTGCGCGGGCGCCGCCTCGCCGCACGCAGGACGGCGGAGGCGGGCGGCGGCGCGAGGACCGCCAGGACCAGCGCGCGGACCCGGTGGGCACCCGAGGGCGAGGTGCCGACGCCCACCGAGACGATCCGATCCCACTCGGCGATGCGCAGGGCGTCCGCGCGCTCGGCGGCGAGTTCGAGTCCGTCGCGGCCGACGGCCAGCACCGCGGCGGCGGCGGCCGGAGCGGCGGAGGCGGGTGCCGCGATCCGGCGCAGCGCCCGGGCGAGCTCGGGAGTGCGCAGGACGGCGAACCCCTCGGTGACCGCGGCGAGCGCCGCCAGCCGGCGCTGCCGCTCCGGGGCGGCCTGACGGACCCGGGCCCGGACGGCGGCCGGGGCGGGCAGGGGCGCGGCGAGCAGCGCGGTCGGCTCGAACCGCGTGCGCGGGGGCAGCGGGACCGCCGGCGGTGTGCGCGGCGGGGGCTCGCCCCAGTGCGGCGTCGATGCGGGATCCATGCGCCCCTCCCTCCTCGCGCGGCTCCGAGCCGCCCCTGAGATCATCCCTCCTCCGCCCTCCCGCCTTGCCGAGAGGGCTCGGCGGGCTTACCATGGAGTACCCCCCGGGGGTATGCCGCGACCGGCGTGCCGACCGGACGCCCACCGGGCCGATCGACCGGATCGGACCGGACGCACCACACAGGAGGACCCATGAGCACCAGGATCGACCTCGGCCTGACCGCGAGCGGATCGACGGGAGGCTGCGGCTGCGGCGGAGGCGGTGCCTGCGCGTGCGGCGGCCACGGCGACGCCGGACGCTCCGATGCCGGCCATGCGGCGCAGGGCTCCCTGTCCGCCGCGTCCGTGCAGAGCTTCGGCGTCGCGGGCATGACCTGCGAGCACTGCGTCCGCAGCGTCACCGAGGAGCTCGCCGCCTACCCCGAGGTCTCGGCGGTCGACGTGTCCCTCGCCCCCGACGGGGTCTCGACCGTCACGGTCGGCTCCTCCCGGCCGCTCGGCCGCGAGGAGATCGCCGCCGCCGTCGCCGACGCGGGCTACCGCCTCGCTCCCCTGAGCTGACGTGGCCGAGACCACCGGCACCCCGCTCGAGCTCGCCATCGGAGGGATGACCTGCGCCTCCTGCGTCGCGCGGGTCGAGAAGCGCCTCGACGCGCTCCCCGGAGTCCACGCGACCGTCAACCTCGCCCTCGAGCGCGCGACGCTGACCCTCCCGCCCGGCACGACTCCGGCCGACGCGATCGCCGCCGTCGAGGCCGCGGGCTACAGCGCGACGGTCCCCTCCACCGGCGAGGCGGCTCCCGCGGAGGAGCAGGAGGAGCAGAGCGACGACGACCGCGAGCGGCGCGCCCTGCGCACGCGGCTCCGCGTCTCCGCCCTGCTCGCCGTGCCGGTGGTCCTGCTCTCGATGATCCCGCCGCTGCAGTTCGCGAACTGGCAGTGGCTGTGCCTCGCCCTCGCCTCGCCGGTCGCTGTCTGGGGCGCGCTCCCCTTCCACCGCAACGCCTGGCGGGCGCTGCGGCACGGCTCCACCACCATGGACACCCTGATCAGCCTCGGTGTCAGCGCCTCCTTCGCCTGGTCGGTCTGGGCTCTGTTCCTCGGCGACGCCGGGCGGCCGGGCATGAGCATGCCGTTCGAGCTGCTGGGCAGCCGCTCCGGCCACGACGAGATCTACCTCGAGGTCGCCGCCGCCGTCCCCGTCCTCGTGCTGGCCGGCCGCTACCTGGAGGCGCGGTCGAAGCGCGACGCCGGTGCGGCGCTCCGGGCGCTCCTCCGCCTCGGCGCGAAGGACGCCGTGCGCGTCGCCGCCGACGGGCAGGAGGAGCGCGTGCCCGCGTCCTCGCTCGCCGTCGGCGACGTCCTCCGCGTGCGCCCCGGCGAGACCGTCGCCGCCGACGGCACCGTGCTCGAGGGCTCGAGCGCGATCGACGCGAGCATGCTCACCGGCGAGAGCGTGCCGGTCGAGGTCGGCCCCGGCTCGACCGTGACCGGCGGAGTGCTCAACGCGCACGGCCTGCTCACCGTCCGCGTCGACCGCGTCGGCTCCGAGACCACGCTCGCGCGGATGGGCCGCCTCGTCTCGGACGCGCAGGCCGGCAAGGCGCGCGTCCAGCGGCTCGCCGACCGCGTCTCCTCCGTCTTCGTGCCGGTCGTGGTGGTGCTCGCCCTGGCCACCCTCGCCGGTTGGCTGATCGCCGGCGCCGACCTCGCCGCCGCCGTCTCTCCCGCCGTCGCCGTCCTCGTCGTCGCCTGCCCGTGCGCGCTGGGCCTGGCCACCCCGACCGCCGTCCTCGTCGGCACCGGCCGCGGCTCCCAGCTCGGGATCCTCCTCCGCGGGCCGGAGGTGCTCGAGGCCGGGCGCCGGATCGACACGGTCGTGCTCGACAAGACCGGCACGCTCACCACCGGCGCCTTCCAGGTCGTCGAGTCCAGCGACGACGAGAGCCTGCGGATGCTCGCCGCCGTCGAGCGCGGGTCGGAGCATCCGCTCGCCGCGGCGATCGTGGCCGGGGCCGCGCACCTCGACGTCCCCGAGGCGACCGGATTCCGCTCCAGCACCGGGTTCGGCGTGCGTGCCCGGGTCGAGGGCCGCCTGGTCGTCGCCGGCCGGCTGCGCTGGCTGGAGGAGCAGTGGGGCTTCGCGCCGGGCGGTCTCGCCGAGCGCGCCGAGCGAGCGACCGCCGAGGGCGGCACCGTCGTCGGCGTCGGCTGGGAGGGGGCGCTTCGCGGCTTCGCGGTCCTCCGCGACGAGCCGAGGCCGGAGGCGTCCCGCACCGTCCGCGCCCTGCGCGAGCGGGGCCTGCGGGTGATGGTGCTGACCGGCGACAACCCGCGGGCGGCGCAGGCCGTCGCCTCGGCCGTCGGCATCGACGAGGTCGTCGCCGAGGTGCTGCCGGAGGAGAAGCTCGCCGTGATCGAGCGCCTCCGTGCGGAGGGCCGCCACGTCGCCTTCGTCGGCGACGGTGTGAACGACGCCGCCGCGCTGGCCGCCGCGGATGTGGGGATCGCGATGGGCGCCGGATCGGACGCGGCGATCGAGGCGAGCGACATCACCCTCGTCGGCGACGACCTCGGCCGGGTGCCCGACGCCCTGCGCCTCGGGCGCCGCACCCTCGCGGTCATCCGGGGCAACCTCTTCTGGGCCTTCGCCTACAACGTGGCCGCGATCCCGCTCGCGATGGCCGGACTCCTGGGGCCGCTCGTGGCCGGCGCCGCGATGGCGTTCTCGAGCGTCTTCGTCGTGCTGAACAGCCTGCGGCTGCGGTCGTTCCGCTGAGTCCCGGCGGGCCGTCCGGAGTTCCCTCGCGGAGCTCTTGACGGCCCGCCCGCAGGTGGCGAGGGTGAGCGCATGAGCCTCTTCATCACCTGCCCGGTCGACGACGTCGAGCGCGCCACCGCCTTCTACACCGCGCTCGGCTGGACCCTGAACGCCGAGATGTCCCGCGAGGACGTCTCCTGCTTCGCGATCGGTCCCGGCACGTCCGTCATGCTCGCGAGCCGCGCGATGTACGAGAGCGTCGGCGCCACCGAGGAGCTGATCGGCGCCCCCGGCACCCCCTCGAAGGTGACCGTCTCGTTCGACCTCGACAGCCGCGCGGCCGTCGACGAGCTCGTCGAGCGGGCCGCCGCCGCGGGCGGCCGGATCGGCGACACCGACGACTACCCCTTCATGTACCAGCGCCAGTTCGACGACCTCGACGGCTACCACTACTCCCCGTTCTGGATGAAGCCGGGCGGCGACGAGGCGGAGTGACGGGGCCGCGCGGACTCACTCCGCGTGCCGCAGGCGGTGCCGCCGGACCGCGGCCCGGTTCGCGCAGCGGACGGAGCAGTACCGCTGCCGGCCGTTCCGCGTCACGTCGACGACGACGTTCCTGCAGTGGTCGCCCGGCGCCCGACCGGCCTCGCACCGCAGGAGGCGGCTCATCCCCCGGGTCGTCAGGTGCAGCGCCGTGCCCACCGCGATGACGGCGTGGAGGACGTGCGCCAGGGACTGGTCCTGGTCGCGGTAGTGCAGGTGCCAGCCCTCGTCGTCGTGGTCGGTCAAGCGCGGATACGCGGCGATCGCGGCCATCTGGTGGTTCAGCGACGTCGCCCGGTCGCTCGGAGTCGGCGCGTCGACCACTTCCAGCCACTCGTCGATCACGTCGCGCGTCCGGGCGTGGTCGTCCGGGCCGGACTCGAAGGCCATCGTCATGCCGAACTCGCGCGTGCGCGCCTCGATGCCCGCGCGGTCGGACGGCCAGTCGTTCGCGAGGGAGGCGGCGAGCAGGACCGCGTACTCGCCGTAAGGGTTGAGCTGCATAAGACCATGACAGCACAGTGGCTCCCATGCGCACCTCCACACCCTCCCCGCACCCCTCCGAGCCGCTCGCCCCCGCCGTCGATCCGCACGAGCACGGCTGGACGACCGAGTCGGCCCACCGGACCAGCGAGGGCGTCGTCGTGTACGTCCGCTGCGTCGGCTGCGGGACGCGGCGCGTGGACGTGCGGACCGGGCACCAGGATCCCCCTGCCGCTCTCAGCCGCGTCCTGCCCGCCTCCGACCACCGCTCGCGGGGTGGAGCAGCGAGCGGCCGCGGGAGGATGAGGGCATGATCGCCGACCTGACCCTCCCCTGCGACGCCGGCCCCGGGGAGAGGAGCCTCCTCCTCCGGCGTGCGGTGCTCGACGACCTCCCCGCGATCGTCCGGCTCCTCTCCGACGACCCGATCAGCGCCGGGCGCGGAGACGTCGCCGCCGAGGAGGACGGGGCCGCCTACGAGGCCGCCTTCCGGAGCATCGCGCAGGACCCGGGAAACGATCTCGTGGTCGCGGTGGACGGCGCCGGAGCCGTGGTCGGGACGCTGCAGCTGACCGTGATCCCCGGGATGGCGCGCCGGGGCAGCTCCCGCCTGCTCATCGAAGCGGTCCGGGTGGCGAGCGCCGAGCGGTCGGCGGGGATCGGCACGGCCCTGATGCGCTGGGTGCTGGACGTCGCTGCGATCGAGCTCCGCACGCCGCTCGTCCAGCTGACCTCGGACGCCGCCCGCACCGACGCCCACCGCTTCTACCTGCGCCTGGGCTTCGTCGACTCGCACGTGGGCTTCAAGCGCCGCGTCGAGCTGCCGGGCTCGTAGCGGCGGCGCGGGCAGCCGTCCGGACGCCTGATCGGCGTGTCCCCCCGAGCACGGCCGGCCCGGGAGTGGACGCCCCGAGCGGAGGCCCGGACGGCCCCGCTCGCCTCTCCCCGGCCGACGTGATTGGCTGGCCCGATGAGAACCGAGACCCGCCAGGGCGTCCCCCTCCTGCTCGTCGACGACGACGGAGGCGCGCTCTCGACCCCGGACGACGCGATCGCGCTCATCGGCGAGACCTACGGCGGCGATGTCGAGACGATCGTGGTGCCCGTCGGCCGGCTCGACCCCGAGTTCCTCCGCCTGCGCTCCGGCATCGCCGGCGAGTTCGTGCAGAAGTTCGTCTCGTACGGCAAGCGGCTGGTGATCCTCGGCGACGTCAGCGGACCGGTGGCGGAGTCGAGCGCGCTGCAGGCCTTCGTCGTCGAGTCGAACCGCGGCGACCACCTCTGGTTCGCCGCCGACCTCGAGGCGCTCGACGCCCGCCTCCGCAGCTCCGGGACCGCGAACGGGCCCGGTGCCGACGGCGGAGTGGAGCCGACGCCCGGCCCCGCCCGCTGATGCCCCTGCTCCAGCCCGGCCCCGACGGCTCTCCACCCGAGGTCGACGGTCCGGTCCGCCTCCTCCTGCTCGCCGACACGCACCTCCCGAAGCGGGCGAAGGCCCTCCCGGACGAGGTGTGGCGCGCGGTCGACGAGGCCGACCTGGTCGTGCACGCGGGCGACTGGGTCGACGAGGCGACACTGGACGCGCTGGAGGAGCGGGCGGCGCTCCTGCTGGCCGTGTGGGGCAACAACGATCCGGAGCCGCTGCGCGCCCGCCTGCCCGAGGTCGCGCGCGCCCGCGTCGCCGGCCTCGACGTCCGCGTGGTGCACGAGACCGGAGCGGCGGCCGGCCGCGAGACCCGCGCCGACGCCGCCCATCCGGGTGCCGACGTGCTCGTCTTCGGGCACAGCCACATCCCCTGGGACACCGTCTCCCCGGCGGGTCTCCGCCTGCTCAATCCGGGCTCCCCGACGGATCGGAGGCGCCAGCCGGCCTGCACCTTCCTGACCGCCGTCGCCGACGACGGAGTGCTCCGCTACGTGCACCTGACCGCCCTGCCGCTCCGGGCACGAACCATTCCCGGCGGCGGCGCAAGGGGGTCACAGAGCATTTAGGTCGGCCTAAGCTCACCTGGATGAGCAGCTCACACGACCACCCCGACTCCGCGCACCTGCGCCCGGAGGGTCTCGACGACGCCACCGTGGCGGCGCTCGGGAAGCTCTCGGAGGCGCTCGAGACGGTCGAGCACGCCCGCGGTCTGCTCTACGGCTTCCACCGGCTCACCGGCGCAGCCGACCTCGCTCTGGGCGAGGCCGTCGACGCGCTGCGCGAGGCCGGCCACGCCGCGACCGCCGAGCGGATCGAGGCCGAGCTCGTCGGCCGCAACGTCATCGAGGGGCGCTGGACCTTCCAGATCGTCGAGGACTACGACGACACCTACTACGCCGCGTTCCGGGAGCAGGAGCGCGCCGCGCGCGACGAGCTCGCAGGCGGACGCCGCCACCTCTTCGAGTCCGAGATGAAGGAGGACCGCCGCTCCGGCGGCCGCCGCCACCACGAGTCGCGCCCGGAGGCGGGCTCGTGAACGCCGTCATCCGGATGCACGCCTCGTCGCTGCGGGTCAAGGCGGTCACGCCGGGCCGCGGCGGACGCGGCACGCCTCCCGAGCCCGAGGCGACGATGCGGCGCACCACGCTCAGCATCGACGGCCGTCGCTTCCTCCTCGCCGTCTCCCTCGACACCGAGGAGCTCGAGAAGCGCCTGGTCGAGGCCGTGCGCAACCGCGGCGACATGGTGAGCTTCACGGTCGCCGGCGAGCGGGAGGTCTGCGTGCTGGTCTCCCCGGGCGTCGCGGTCATCCTCGAGCACGAGGACGTCCCGGTCGAGGATCCGGACGCCGAGGACGCGCCGATCCTGTACGACGACGTCGAGTACCTGACCTGATCCGTCGGCGGCCGGTCCCGGCCGCCGGTCCGGGCGCGGCTCTCGACTCGGGTCGTCCACCCGCTCAGACCGCTCCGGTGCTCGCCCACAGGTGGAACGCCGCGTGCGCCCGGTGCGGCCGCCACGCCTGCGACGCCGCCTCCGCCTCCGCCGTGCTCACCCGGCCGAGCGCCTTCCGCAGCACCAGGTCGCCGGCGGGGAACGCGTCCGGATCGCCGAGGAACCGGAGCGCGAGGTAGTCGGCCGTCCACGGCCCGATGCCCGGGATCGCGAGGAGCGCGCGCCGCTGCTCCGGCAGGTCGCCCGCGCGGTCGAGCACGGGTCCGGCGGCGAAGGCCTCGGCGACGGCCCGGACCGTCCGCGCCCGGGCGTTGGTGATCCCGATCGCCGAGCGCAGAGCCTCGAACTCCGGTGCGAGCAGGGCGGCGGGTTCGGGGAACGCCAGCAGACCGCGCTCCCCCGGGGCGCCGAAGGCCGCGGCGGTGCGTCCGCCGAAGGTCCGGGCCGCGGCGACGGACACCTGCTGGCCGAGGACCGCCATCACCGCCGCCTCGAACGCCTCCGGGTACTGCGTCGCGCGCAGCCCCGGCCGGGCCGCGACGGAGCGGGCGAGCAGCGGGTCCCGCGAGAGCTCGGCGCCGATCGCCACCACATCGGAGTCGAGGTCGAACCAGGCACGGACGACCGCGGCCGCCGGCGTCAGCACGTCCGGCTCCGCCTCCACCCGCAGCCCGGTCTCCGTCACCTCGAGCGCGATCGGCCGCGTCGCCCCGTCGAGGGTGAGCAGGCGCTCCAGGCGCCGGCCGTCGGCCGAGACCCGCTCCACTCCGGGGAGGGCGTGGTTGCGGAGGAGGCTCGCGGCGCCGGCGGAGTCGAAGGGCCCGAGGGCCGGCAGGTCGAGGGAGGACGTCTCGTTCAGGGGAGCAGGACCGTCTTGCCGCGCGCGCGGCCCGACTCGACGAGGGCGAGCGCGGCGGCCGCCTCGGTCAGCGGGAAGGAGGGCCCGAGCACGACCTCGAGCTCCCCGCGACCGGCGCGGTCGAGCAGGCCCGGCCGGGCGGCGTCGCGGAGCGCGGTGCCGGGATCGGCTCCCGGTCCGCCGCCGAGCATCAGGATCCCGCCGAGGCGGGCGGCGTGCTCGAAGCCGGCCACAGTGGCGATGCGCGAGCGGTCGGCGACCAGAGCCACCGAGGCGTCCAGCGCCTCGTCGGTGCCCGCCGTGTCCAGCGCGACGTCGACGCCGCCGGGGGCCAGGGCGCGCACGCGCTCCTCCAGCCCGGCGCCGTAGCGGACCGGCTCCGCGCCGAAGCGGCGGACGACCTCCTCGCCGCGCTCGCTCGTGGTGCCCAGCACCCGTGCTCCGCGGGCGACCGCGAGCTGCACCGCGAGCGAGCCGACGGCCCCGCTCGCCCCGTGCACCAGGACGGTGTCCCCGGAGGAGACGCGGGTGGCCTCGACGAGGTGCTCGGCGGTCGTCCCGGCCAGCAGCAGGCCCGCGGCCGCCGCCCAGCCGAGCCCGGCGGGCTTGGGCAGGACCGCGCTCGCGGGCGCGACCAGCTCGGCGGAGTAGCCGCCGGAGACCCGGAACGCCACGACCTCGTCGCCCACGCGGATCGGGCCGAGCGGCCCCTCGGCCCCCTCGCCGACCGCGGTCACGACTCCGGAGACCTCGCTGCCCGGCCGGACCGGCACCCGATCGCGCCCGAACATCCCGCGCAGGAGCTTCGCATCGGCCGGGTTCACGCCCGCGGCGCGCACCGCGATCCGCACCCTGCCGGGCGTCGGCTCCCCCGGATCGACCTCGACGGCGCGCAGCGCCTCCGGCCCGTCGAATCCCTCGGCCTGCATCGCGACGACCATGCGTCCGCCTCCCGTTCCCGGGCGCCCGCGCGCCCGAGCGCGACGCTAGCAGCAGCGCCCGGCCCCCGGACCCCCTGCGGAGAGCGCGGCCGCCGACCGAGAACGCCCGTTCTGGTACCGCCTACCATGGAGGGATGTCCCCGATCCTCGACGAGCGCCCTCCCCGCGAGGCGATCCTCGCGGCCGCCGACCGGCTCTACTACGAGCGCGGCATCCAGTCCGTCGGGATGGACGAGCTCCGCACGGCCGCGGGCGTCTCGCTGAAGCGCCTCTACTCGGAGTTCCCGAGCAAGGAGTCGGTGGTGGTCGCCGTCCTGCACGGCCGGCACGAGCAGTGGACCCTCGGCGTGACCACCCGGGTCGCCGCGGCGGACGGACCTCGCGGCAAGCTGCTCGCGATCTACGACTTCCTCTTCGACTGGTTCTCCGAGGACTCGTTCCGCGGCTGCGGCTTCATCAACGCCTTCGGGGAGCTCGGCTCGTCGAACCCGATGGTCGCCGAGATGGCGCGCGACCACAAGGAGACGTTCCAGCGCTTCCTCGCGACCCTCGCCGAGGAGGCGGGTGGCGGCGCCGAGCTCGCCGCGCAGCTCGCGATCCTCGCCGAGGGCGCCCAGACCACCGCGGCCATCGCCGGAACCCCGGAGGCCGCCCTGCACGCGCGTCGCGCCGCCGAGATCCTCATCGACGCGGAGACGCGCCCCGTCTGAGGCACGCCGCGCGCGGGATCAGGCCTCGCCGCCCCCGGGCGGGCCGACCACGAGCAGCGCCGCGAAGACCACGGCGACCAGAGCCAGGACCAGCGCCCCGGCGAGCACGGGCCGCGCGAGCGCCCAGCGGAGGAGTCTGCTCGTCACACGCCGGTCGCGCGGGTCGTCCGTCGCGTGCGTCCGCCACGGGCCCTCCAGCAGGCCGCGGCGCTCGAAGCCGCGCTCCAGCGGGATGGTCGCGTAGGGCACGACCGCGCTGACGACCGCGAGCGCCGTCGCGCCCGCCGACCACCGCTGGTTCACCGCGAGCACCAGGGCCGCGGCTCCGTAGGCGAGGAACGCGAACCCGTGGATCGGCCCGGCGACGCTCACCGGCCAGTCGCCGGCTCCGGCCGCGTACTTCAGCAGCATCCCGACGATCAGGAGAGTCCAGGTCACCGCCTCGACGATCGACAGCAGGCGGAAGAGGCGGCGCGGGCTCATGGGATCGGCTCCGTTCGGTCCGCGGCGACGCGGCTCGGGGTCGGTCGAGGGTCGCCCGGAGCCTACGGGAGCACGCTCGCGAGGAACCTGAGCGGACGAGGACCGCTCGGGGCGCTCAGCCCAGCCAGCCGGTGAGCGAGAGGGCCGTCACCGCGCCGACCAGGCCCGCGGCGACGAGGGCGACCGTGCCCGTGACTCCGCTGCGGGAGGGGGCTGCGGCGGGGCCGCCGGCCAGGCGCGCCCAGAGCCGGCGTGCCACCTCCTCGGCGGAGGGGCGGTCGGCCGGATCGAGAGCGGTCATCGCGGTCAGCAGCTCGCGCCACTCCGCCGGGACCGTCTCCGGGACGACGGGCGCGTGGTGGAGGCGCTGGATCGAGATCTCGAGCGTCGTGCCGGTGTAGGCCCTGCGGCCCGAGACGGCCTCGAGCAGGACCAGCCCGAGCGAGTAGACGTCGGACGCCGGTCCGACCGGGCCGGAGCCGAGGCTCTCGGGGCTGAGGTACGCGGCGGTGCCCACCAGCACGTCGGAGCGGGTGAGCCGGGCGTCGTCGACCGAGCGGGCGATCCCGAAGTCGCTGAGCTTGGCCTCGTGCGCGGAGAAGCCGGATGCGGTGGCGCGCGAGCGGACGAGGACGTTCTCGGGCTTCACGTCGCGGTGGAGGACGCCCTGCGCGTGCAGGTGCGCGAGAGCATCGGCCACCTGAGCGCCGACCTCCGCGACGAGCCGCTCATCGCCGGAGCCGAACCAGTCGGCCGCCGGGTCGCTGCGGTCGAAGTACTCGAGGACGAGGAACGCGAGGTCGCCCTCCTCGCCGGGGATCTCGCCCTGGTCGAGGACGTCCACCACGGAGGCGTGACGCGAGTCGATCAGGAAGCGGATCTCGCGCTCGCGACGCGCCCGCTCGTTGGGGGTGTCCGGGACGTCGCGGTGGACCTTGACCGCGACCTGGCGGGCGAGGCGGAGGTCGCGGGCGCGGTAGACGACGGCGCTGCCGCCCTCCCCCACCCGCTCGAGCACGAGGTAGCGACCGGCCAGGGTGGAGCCGACCAGCGGATCCACGACGTCGGCCAGGAGCGGCTGCAGGCGGTCGAGTTCGTCCAGCACGGGCAGCTCCCTTCGCGAATGAGTCACTAGCTCGTCTAACTAGTAGTCCCTTCGTAGTGGTCGCCGCCCTTCCAGGCAAGCACCTCGGGGGAGGTTGGCTTGTCTAGATGTTCTTGCTACGAGACTGTCTAGACTGTTCGGCATGGATGAGGTCACGCTGAAGCGACCCGGGGCCTTCTGGTTCTCGGGTGAGGCGACCGAGCCCGGAGCGGTGGAGGTCCTCGCCGCGATGCGCGCCTTCCGCACGGCGGAGGCCGCGATGCGCCGACGGACCCGCGGATCCATGGGCATGGGCGAGAACGACCTGCTGGCCGTGCAGTTCCTCATGCGCCGCCAGCAGAAGGGCGTGCACGTCAGCCCGAAGGACCTGGCCTCCTACCTCGGCATCTCCTCCGCCTCCACGACCGTGCTGATCGACCGGCTGGTCAAGAGCGGGCACGTGGTCAGGGAGCCGCACCCGAGCGACCGCCGGGCCATCCGCATCGTCGCCACCCCCACCTCCCACCGCGAGGTGCGCGAGACGCTCGACGAGATGCACCGCCGCATGCTCGAGGCGGCCGAGACGCTCAACCCCTCCGAGGCCGGGACCGTCATCCGCTTCCTGCAGACGATGCGCGACATCGTCGAGCGCCCGGCCGACTCCGAGGCGGTCGACGCCGCCCAGGAGCTCGCGGGCGAGCCGATCGGCGAGTACGCCGACGGCGTGCTAGAGCAGCGCCGCGCCTGACGCGCGTCCACGCGGCCGTGGCCGTGCGTCCCCGAGAGTTCACTCCGAGGGACTTCTGCCGCGCCCCGGGTCCGTCGGAGAATCGAGGCGACCGGCGGCGATGGACAGAAAACGCAGTCCGCGACGTAAGTAGCTAGCTCAACTAGTAGGAAGTCTTTCTAGCGATATAGAGTGACGGACGTCAGCCACTCGCACGTCAGATCGGAGCACACCATGGGCAACATCCTGTACGGCACTCCCCCCGCCGCCATCGAGGTCGAGGACCGCGCCCTCGCCCACCTCCAGATCGTCATCATCAACAAGTTCCGCCGCGACGAGCGCTTCCTGCTCACCCTCGACGCGAGCCCCCAGGCCGGCACCGGCCGCCGCGGCGTGTGGATGCATCCGACCATCCCGATCCAGTTCGAGTTCAAGGGCAGCCGCCAGCCCACGATCAACCCGGAGTGGGTCGAGGCCCTCATGGAGCGCGCCAACAGCGGCGCCGGCCTCCGCATCGTGCCCGAGCCGACGAGCAACGCCGCCGTCCCGCTGCGCCGCGCCGAGCCCGCCGCCTGACCCTCCGCGCCGGAGCCGCTCCCGATCAGGCGCCGCCGCCGCACACCGACACGACCCGCCTTCCCGCCCGGGAGGCGGGTTCCGTCGTCTCCGGGCCCGAGAACCCCGGGAGCGCGCTCGCAAGTGGTTGACATTCCGCGCCACGGTCAGGGTCGCAGTCTTACACTGCTCCTGCGGCACGGGGTCGTTCCGGCGGGCTCGTCCCTGCTGTCGCACGCATGACCGGCCGCCGGCCGCTCGGGCCCCCCTCTCGAGCGACCGGCGGACGGCTGCGCGGCGCACCCGAAGCGCCGTCCGCGAGGTCCGCCGGAACCAGGAGCGGCCAGATGACCCACGGAACGAACAGCCTCACCACCACCGTCGACGAGGTGCGCCCGGGCGACCTCTTCTGCGCCGTCGTCGCCCACGAGACCGAGCAGTGGCGCGTCGTCGCCGTCCTCGGCATCCGCGTCCTCGCCGAGCGGGTCTCCGGAGGAGACCGCCGCAGCTTCACGCTCCGCTTCGTGCGCCACCAGCTCTCGCCGGACGTGCTCATCGCGAGGGGCGCCGCAGCGAACCGCTAGGGGATCAGGCGCTCCGCGCGGTAGCGGTCGAAGAGCGCCGTGAACGAGTCGACCGTCCGGTGGAACGCCGTGAAGCCGGCGAGGCGGGACTTGCCGATGTCGGTGACGACCTCGAGGTTCCGGCCGAGGTCGGCGTCGGTGTGCCACCAGGAGGCGACGCGGGAGAGGTCGGGCTCGATCAGCCCGTGCTCGTCGACGAGGCGCCGCCAGACGGGCTCGGCATCGGCCATCTGCTGCTCGAGCGGCTGCGGCTCCTCCCCCGGGCCGACCGGCTCGACGCCGAAGTGCTCCGCGATCCGGGTCCACATCCAGCGCCAGCGGAAGACGTCGCCGTTGACCACGTTGAAGGCCTGGTCGCGGCCCGCCTCCGACGTCGACGCCCAGAGCATCTGCTCGGCGAGGATCGTCGCGTCGGTCATGTCGGTGAGTCCGTTCCACTGCGTGAGCGAGCCGGGGAACACGAGCGGGGTGCCCTCGGCACGGTGGATCGACGCCGCGACCGCGAGGGTCAGCCCCATGTTCATCGCGTTGCCGACGGCGTGCCCGATGACCGTGTGCGAGCGATGCACCGACCAGGTGAACCCGGCGCGCCTGGCCGCGGCGAAGAGCTCGTCCTCCTGCGCGTAGTAGAAGTTCGGGGCGTCGAGGCGCTCCTCCTCCTCGTGGAACGGGGTGTCGGGCATCGCGCCCTGCCCGTACGCCTCGAACGGGCCGAGGTAGTGCTTGAGGCCGGTCACCAGCGCGACGTGCTCGACGGGAGCGTGCGCGAGCGCGGCGAGGAGGTCGCGGACCATGCCGCCGTTGACCGCGATGTTCTCCTCCTCCGTCGCCTGGCGCGACCAGGCGGTGAAGAAGACGTGCGTGGGGCGCTGGTCGGCGAGAACGCGGGCCAGGTCCTCGGCGGAGCGCAGGTCGGCGGCGAGCGGAGTGACGCCGGGGAGCGCGTCGATCGGGCGGCGCGAGAGGGCGGTCACCGGCCACCCCTGCTCGGTGAGCAGGTCGACGAGGGCGGAGCCGCCGATGCCCGTCGCACCGACGACGAGGGCGCTGCGGGGGTCGGACGGGGGGACGGGAGTGGTGGAGGACATCCCCTGGGCCAACAGCCCCGGGGGCGAGGCATTCCCCGATCCGGGCGTCACGGAGGGACACCGGAGGTCACGGAGGGACACCGGGCGTCACGGAGGGACACCGGGCGTCACGGGCGGACCGCGGACCGGGCTCCTCCCCTACCGTCGAGCACGAGCCGCCCGGGGTGGGCGCAGCGGAACAGGAGCCGACGATGACCGCGACCGATCTGCGGGCCGTGCCCGAGGTGGACTACGAGGAGCTGGCGGGGCGGTTCCGGCCGCTGTTCGCCGAGATCGCGGCGGGGGCGGCGGCGCGGGAGAGCGCGCGCGAGCTGCCGGTCGCGCAGATCCGAGCGCTGGCGGACGCCGGGTTCGGCGCGGTGCGCGTGCCACTGGAGTCCGGCGGGGCCGGCGCGAGCCTCCCCCAGCTGTTCCGCCTGCTGACGGAGCTGGCCGCCGCCGACTCCAACCTCCCCCAGGCGCTCCGCGGCCACTTCGCCCTGGTCGAGGACCGGCTGCTCGCGACCGACGGGACCCGCGAGCGCTGGCTCCGGCGCTTCGCCGACGGCGAGCTCGGCGGCAACGCCTGGACCGAGGTCGGCACGGTCGCGATCGGCGACGTGCAGACGAAGGTCGCTCCGGTCGAGGGCGACCCGACGCGGTTCACGGTGACCGGCACGAAGTACTACTCCACCGGCAGCGTCTTCGCCGACTGGATCGACACCTTCGCCCAGCGCACCGACACCGGGCAGAAGGTGATCGCGATCGTCGACGCTCGCCAGGCGGGCGTCGAGCACGCCGACGACTGGGACGGCTTCGGCCAGCGCACCACCGGCTCGGGGACGAGCACCTTCACGGAGGCGGTGGTCGCGGCCGAGGACGTGATCGACTTCGAGACCCGGTTCCGCTACCAGACCGCGTTCTACCAGGCGGTGCTGCTGGCCGTGCTGGCGGGCTCGATCGCGGGGGCCGAGCGCGAGATCGCGGCCGAAGTGCGAGCGCGGACGCGGATCTTCTCGCACGGGAACGCCGAGTCGTTCGCGGCGGATCCGCAGATCCTGCAGGTGGTGGGGCAGGTCTCGGCCGCCGCCTACGCGGGAGCGGCGATCGTGGAGCGCGCGGCGGTCGCGCTGCAGCGGGCGCACGACGCGGCCCTCGACGGCGACCCGCTCGAGGACGAGCGGCAGAACGACCTCGCCGAGCTCGAGACGGCGCAGGCCCAGATCGTCCTGACGCAGCTGGCCACCCGGGCGACCTCCGACCTCTTCGACGCGCTGGGCGCCTCCGGGGTGAGCACCCGCAAGAACCTCGACCGGCACTGGCGCAATGCTCGCACGGCCGCGAGCCACAATCCGTGGGTGTTCAAGGCGCGGATCGTCGGCGACCACGCGGTCAACGGCACCGTGCCGCCGCGGGTCTGGGCGATCGGCGCGGGGCCGAAGCGGTAGTCGCCCCGGCGCCGGCCGGGGGCGGTGGACAGCCGGCGAGAGCGGAGGAGAGGATCGAGGGGGCGGCGACGCGGCCGCCGCGGACGAGGGGGCTCGCGATGATCCGGACGACGACCGCGAGGGGCGCCGGTGCGCTGCTCGCCTGCGCGGCGGGGCTGCTCGCGCTGAGCGGCTGCACGGGAAGCGCCGACGAGGGGACGGCCCCGACGACAGCTCCACCGCTGGTCTCGAGCGCTCCGACGCCGAGCAGTGCCGTGCCGACCGCGAGCGCCGGCAGCGCGACTCCGCTGCCCACCGCGACCCCGGCCACCGCCCTGCTCCCCTGCGAGGACCTGCTCACCGCCGAGGAGGAGGCGTCGCTCGCCGAGGACGGCCTCGCCCTCTCGCCCGAGGCGACGGTCTACGACGCCGACTACCCCGTCCTGCAGGAGATCGCCGAGGACGGGGTGCTCTGCCGGTGGAGCGGCCAGGGCGACGTGTCGGTCGTGGTCGGGCAGCTGGCGGTCCCGGACGCGGAGTGGCCTGACCGGAGCGCCGCGCTCCTCGCCGACGGGTTCACCGCCGACGACACCGCGGCTCCGGGCTTCCTCGACGGGCCCGACGGACCGGACGAGAGCTACCCCGGCCGCGGCGTCCTCCACCGCGACGGCGTCCTCTACTACGTGAGCTACTCCGGGATCGTCGGCTCGATCGTGCCGCTCTCCGGCTGAGGCGGCGGATCGAGAGCCCAGGGCGGGCGCCCAAGGTCGGCGCTGCTCCCCGTCGTCAGCTGCTCGCCGTGGTGGTCGAACGACAGCGGGACTCCCGCCTCGGCGCACGCACGGCCGATCAGGTCCATGGCGTTCCAGAAGTACTCGCTCGCTCGTCGATCCCCGGAGATCGCGGAGAGCAGATTGCTCGTGGCGAGACGAGCAGCGTCGGACGCGATCGAGTTCGAGGAGCTCTCGTCGAAGCCCTCGAGGGCTTCGCGAAACGGTGGACGCAGAACGGGATCGAGTTCCGGCGCGTAGTCGTTCCACGTGCGCTCGAGCGGGACACAGGGAGCGGCCTCCTGATCGCCTCCCGGCTCGGTGCAGCCCACGAGGAGCAGCACGGATACGAGTACCGCCGATGAGGCGGTCGTGCGGTCCACCATCGTTCATCGCTCGATGTGCATCGTCCCCGTCGCGACCCAGACCGCGCAGGCCTTCTCGCGATATTCCGGGGCACTGGTCTCGACGATGTGATCGCAGGTCGAGACGCCGGTGTACCACTTCACGCACCCCCCTTGAAACTCGTACTCGCAGTTCTTGTTCGGCTGAATCGGAGCGGCCGAGGCCACCTGCGCCCCGAGAACCGACGTCAGCGCCGGCGCGACGACAGCGAGACCGGACACGAACCACAGAGAACTCTTCATGACGTCTCCTCATTCGCCGGCAGATCCGCCAGGTCCTGGGACCGCATCCATCGCGCAGAGGGTGTCGGACGGTCGGCGCGAACTCGACACATCGAGGCGCGGGCCGGGCCCTCGAGAAGGGGTAGCGTCGACAGGTGCGATTCCCGTGGCGTTCCCGAGACAGCGAGCGACTGCCACGGGACGTGCTCGTGCTGGGGGTCGTCGCCTTCTTCGTGATGCTGGGGTTCGGCGTCGTCGTGCCGGTGCTGCCGACCTACGTGCGCAGCTTCGGCGTCGACTACACGGCGGTCGGCGCGGTCGTCTCGGCGTTCGCGCTGATGCGGCTGGTCGCGAATCCGTTCGTGGGGCCGCTCGTCGACCGGTTCGGCGAGCGGGTCGTGCTCGCCGTCGGCATCGGCATCGTCGCGCTCTCCTCGGCGCTGGTCGGCTTCGCCTCCGACTACCCGCACCTCCTCCTGCTGCGCGGAGTCGGCGGCATCGGCTCCGCGATGTTCTCCGTCGCGGCGATGACGCTCCTCCTGCGCACCGCGAGCCCGGAGCGGCGCGGCCGCTCGATCGGCTTCTACCAGGGCGGTTTCCTGCTCGGCGGCATGGCGGGCCCCGCGGTGGGCGGCGTGCTCACGGCGATCTCGCTCACCGCCCCCTTCTTCTTCTACGCCGGCACGCTCGCGATCGCGGGGCTCGTCGGGCTGATCCTGCTGCAGCGGCCGGAGCGCGACGCGGCACCGTCCGCCGCGGCGAGGACGAAGCCCCTGCGCGAGGTCGCCCGCGACCGCCGGTACCAGAGCGCGGTGCTGGCGAACTTCGCCCTCGGCTGGTCGGCGATGGGCGTCCGCGCGACGCTCGTCCCCGTGCTCGTCATCGAGGGGCTCGGCGGGCAGCCCGCCTGGACCGGCATCGCCTTCGCGATCGCCGCGGTGGTGCAGACGATCGCGCTAACGCCCGCCGGCCGCTTCGTCGACACGGTCGGCCGGCGCCCGGCGCTGATCGGCGGATTCTCCGTCGCGGCGGTGGCGATGCTGGCGATGCCGTTCGTCTCGGAGCTGTGGCTGCTCGTCGTGCTGCTCTGCGTCTACGGAGCGGCGGCCGCCTTCATGGGCACGGCCCCGGGTGCGCTGGTCGGTGACGCCGCGGGCGAGCGCGGCGGCAAGCCGGTCTCGGTGTTCCAGGCCGCGTCCGACCTGGGCGGCGTGATCGGGCCGCTGCTCGCAGGCGCTCTCGCCGACGCCGCATCGCCGACCGCGGCCTTCGCCTCCGCCTTCGTGCTGCTGGCGGCGAGCGCGCTGCTCGGCCTGCGGATCCCGCGCTCGCGGATCGCCTAGCTGTTCCGCCCGCGGGCGTCGACGGGCCAGACGGCGCCGCCGCCGTCGCGGAGGAGGACGCGGTACTCGTCGGCCAGGTTCACCGCGACGCAGACGTGGTTCGGCGCGATCCGCACCCGCGTCCCCACGGGCAGGTCGACACCGGTGATCGTCGCATGGTGCTCCGAGAGCACCGGGATGCGCGCCTCCGGGTGCTCCGGAAGGCGGCCGAAGCCGCTCGAGGCCGCGCCACGATCGGAGGAGAGCACCTTGCTGCCCGCGTCGGCGATCAGGTGGTCGCCGCGGCGGGACACGATCGTGGCGAGGACGGTGACGGCGATGTCCTCGGGCGTCATCGTGCCGATCTCCCACTGCTGGGCGTCGCCGAGGGCCGAGACCCCGGGGCGCAGCTCCGTGAGCACCGAGGAGTCGGCGAACGCGGCCGAGGGGGTCGAGCCTCCGCTGATCACGCGGGCCTCGACTCCGGACGCCGCGAGCGACGCGACCGCCTCGGCGAGCGCGCGCGCCTCGTCGCGGGCGGCCGCCGCTCCGTTTCCGGCCGCGTAGCTGTGGCCGGGGAAGGTGAAGACGCCGGCGACGTCGAGCCCGGCCGAGACGGCGGCCTCGGCGATCGCGCCGGCCTCGGCGGGGAGCACGCCGCTGCGGTGGTGGCCGGAGTCGATCTCGACGACGACCTCGAGCCCCTCGCGCTCGGGCAGGGCCGCGGCCAGGCGCTCGGCCGACTCCGCCGAGTCGACGCCGACCCGCACACGGGCGCTCGCGAGGACGTGGCGGAGCCGCCCGGCGCGCTCGGCGTCGACCCAGAGCGGGTAGGCGATGAAGAGGTCGCGGATCCCTCCCGCGGCGAAGACCTCGGCCTCCGAGACGGTCGCGACGGTGAGGCCGACGGCCCCCGCGGCGAGCTGGCGCCGGGCGATCTCGAGCGACTTGTGCGTCTTCGCGTGGGGGCGGAGCGCCAGGCCCCGCTCGCGGGAAGCCGCGGCGACGGCGGCGATGTCGCGGTCGAGTACCGCCTCGTCGAGCACCAGCGCCGGAGTGGCGAGAGCGTCGAGCACGGCGGAGCGGGCGGAGGAGTCGGCGGCGGCGGTATCGACGGTCACGCGCCGAGCCTAGGCCGCACCACCGGCCCGCGTCCGGCCGTCAGGGCGGCCTCGCGCCGGTCCGCCGCCGGTCATCGCGCCCCGAGGAAGGCCCCGCGGAGGGATCCCGTCGAGCACGACACCGCGTCGACCTCGGAGGCGGCCGCGCCGCACCGACACCGTCTTCCGGATCGCCCACCTCTCCGCCGGGACGCTCGCGACGACGCTCCTGGGCTTCGGCGTCGTCGGGCAGAGCCCTCTCGTCCACTGACCGTTCATCCGCCGCGGGATGCGGGGAGGACCCCGGCGCTGCCAGGCTGAGCGGATGACTCCGCAGTCCTCCCGCCTCCGGCCCTTCGGCCCGTCCGGCGCCACCGTCACCCGGCTGACCCTCGGCACCTCCTGGCGCCCCGAGCGCGTCGCCGACCTCGACCGGGTGCCGGCCCTCGAGCGCGTCCTCGACTCCGACGCCGCCACCCGCGCCGTCTCCGTCGTCGACACGTCCAACGAGTACGCCGGCGGCCACAGCGAGCGCCTGATCGGCGAGGCCCTGCTGGCCCGCGGCGGCGTCCCCGAGGGGATCACCGTGGTCACCAAGCTCGACCGCGACCCGAGCACCGGCAGCTACTCGGCCGAGCGGATGCGCCGCAGCCTCGACGAGAGCCGCGAGCGCCTCGGTATGGACGTCCTCCCCCTGCTCTACCTGCACGACCCGGAGCGCATCTCCTACGACGAGGCCTTCGCCGAGGACGGCCCGGTCCGCGCGCTCGTCGCGATGAAGGAGGCGGGCGTCGCCCTCTCGATCGGGATCTCGGGCGGACCCGCGCCGATGCTGCGCCACTACGTCGACACCGGCCTGTTCGACGCCGTGATCACCCACAACCGCTTCACGCTCGTCGACCGCTCCTCCGAGGAGCTGATCGACGCGTCCGTGGACCGCGGCGTGATCGTGGTCAACGCGGCGGTCTACGGCGGAGGCGCCCTCGCGCGCTGGCCGGAGCCCGTCGCCTCCTACGCCTACCGGCCGGCGCCGCGCGAGATCGTCGACGCCGTCGCGGCGATGGGAGCGGCGTGCGACCGGGCGGGCGTGCCGCTCGCCGCCGCCGCGCTGCAGTTCTCGACGCGCGACCCCCGCGTGACGACGACGGTCGTCGGCGCCACCTCCGCCGAGCACTACGACTCCTTCGTGGCCGACGACGCGCTCGAGATCCCCGACGCGCTGTTCGAGGAGCTGGAGTCGCTCGCTCCGCCGAGCACCGTCTGGCAGGACGCGCCCGGGGCGACCTGGTCGCGCTGATCCGGGCATAGCCGGGCTCTCCTCCCGGTTGGAGCACGTGACCCCCTCCGCGAGATGCCGCCGGCGTGCGCCCTCACCGGCGTATCGCCTACCGAAGCGGCGTTCCGCGGAGAAGCACGACAGGAGAGACATGACCGACACCGCCCTGTTCCAGCCGCTGACGCTCCGCTCGAGGACCGCGCGCAACCGCCTCTGGGCGGCACCGATGTGCCAGTACTCGGTGGAGGCGCAGGACGGCGTGCCCACCTCGTGGCACCTCGTGCACCTCGGCGGGCTCGCGCGCGGCGGATCGGGCGTCGTCATCGCGGAGGCCACCGCCGTCGTCCCCGAGGGGCGGATCAGCCCCTGGGACACGGGGCTGTGGAACGACGAGCAGCGCGACGCCTGGGCTCCGATCGTCGATTTCGTGCACGGACAGGGCGCGCTCGCGGGCGTGCAGCTCGCCCACGCGGGCCGGAAGGCGTCGACCTACCGCGAGTGGAGCGGACGCGGATCCGTGCCGCTGGAGGACGGCGGCTGGCCGACCGTCGCTCCCTCGGCAGTCGCGTTCGAGGGCTACGCGGAGCCGCGCGAGCTGGCCGCGGAGGAGCTGCCCGGCCTCGTCGAGGCGTTCCGCGCCTCCGCCCGCCGCGCCGCGGACGCCGGCTTCGACGTGATCGAGCTGCACGCCGCGCACGGGTACCTGCTCCATCAGTTCCTGTCGCCGCTCTCGAACACCCGCGAGGACTCCTACGGCGGCTCGCTCGAGAACCGGGCGCGCCTGCTGCTCGAGGTCGTCCGCGCGGTCCGCGCCGAGATCGGGGAGCTCGTGCTGCTCGTCCGCTTCTCCGCGACCGACTGGGCCGAGGGCGGCTGGACACTGGAGGAGACGATCACCGTCTCGGAGTGGGCGCGCGCCGAGGGCGTGGACCTCTTCGACGTGTCGACCGGCGGACTCGTGCACGCCAGCATCCCGGTGGCGCCCCTCTACCAGGTGCCGTTCGCGCGCGACCTGCGGAAGGCGACCGGTGCGCTGGTCGGCGCCGTGGGACTCATCACCACGGCGGAGCAGGCGGAGGGCGTGGTCGCGAACGGCGATGCCGACGTCGTGCTGCTCGCCCGCGAGCTGCTGCGCGACCCGAACGCTCCGGTGCGGATGGCGCACGAGCTCGGCGCGGACCTGCCGGTGCCCCCGCAGTACACCCGGGCCTGGCGCTGAGCCTTCAACCGCGAGATGCCACCTGTGCGCACGCCTCGCGGCGTGTCATGTGCACAAGTGGCATCTCGCGGAGGAGAGCGGTCGGGCTCCCCGGAGGAGAACGTCAGCTCTCGGAGGGCTCCTCGGGAGCGTCCTCCTCGGGGTTGAAGTGCGAGTCTCCGGAGACCCCCACCGCCAGCCCGTCCTCGGAGTGCGGGATGGTCTCGTCGTCGCCGAGACCGTTCGCCTTCTTCTCGCCCTCGGACGAGGTGGCTGCGTCGGTCACGGCTCAGGCCTCGACGTCGCCGCGCCAGGCACCGTCGGGGGTGCCCTGCTTCTCGATGTACTCCTTGAAGTTGTTCAGGTCCTTCTTCACGGCGTGGCTGCCGGCGCCGACGAGCGAGCCGAGCGTCTCGAGGAAGCCCTTCGGCTCCCAGTCGAGCTGCACGGTGACGCGGGTCTCGGTGTCGGAGAGCTTGTGGAAGGTGACGACGCCGGCGTGGTCGGTCTCGCCGCCGGTGCTGTTCCAGGCGACGCGCTCGTCGGGGTGCTGCTCGGTGATGTTCGCCTCGAACTCGCGCTCGACGGGGCCGACCTTCACCTTCCAGACGGTGAGGGTGTCGGTGACCTGCTGGATCGACTCGACCTCGTCGAGGAAGCGCGGGAACTCCTCGAACTGGGTCCACTGGTTGTAGGCGACGGACACGGGGACGTTGACGTCGACGGTCTCGATGATCTGCGGCACGGTGGTGCTCCTTGCTGTCTCACTCGGTGTGCGGCGTTCCGCTGCTGCGGTCGTCACGCTCGACGTTAGGCGGGAGCCGCCTGGGAGCGCACCGGGTTGCGGACTGCCCCGAACGTGGTAAGCGGAGGCGGTGCTGCGGTGCGCGCGCCGGGACGTCCGCGGGAGGGCGGCGTCCGGACGGCACGGCGGCGTCTCGGGAGCGGCAGGACGGAGCAGGCCGCGGTCAGCGGTCCTGCGGGTCGCCGCCGAGCTGGCCGATGGCGGGGAGGGGGCCGCCGTCGTCGGCGCCGGTGCGGCGCCAGCGGGCGATGGCGTTGCCCAGGTGGTAGATCACGAGGGCGGCGCCGGCGCCGAGGACGATGCCGCCGAGCTCGAAGCCGCCGGAGGAGAACGAGAAGCCGGCGATCGCGATCACGAGGGAGACCGCGGCGGTGTACTGGTTGACCGGGCGCGAGAAGTCGACGCGGTTGTCGATCCAGATCTTGATGCCGATCACGCCGATCAGGCCGTAGAGCGCGGTGGTCGCGCCGCCCAGCACTCCGGCAGGGATCGAGTTGAAGACGGCGCCGACCTTGGGCGAGAGGCTGAGCAGGATCGCGGTGACGCCGGCGACCCAGTAGGCGGCTGTCGAGTACACGCGGGTGGCCGCCATCACTCCGATGTTCTCGCCGTAGGTCGTGGTGCCGGAGCCGCCGAAGGCGCCGGAGAGGGTGGTCGCCACACCGTCCGCGATCAGGGCCCGGCCGGTGCTGGCGTTGGCGGAGGCGTCGGTCATCGTCGCGACGCCGCGGACGTGTCCGACGTTCTCGGCGATGAGGACGAGCACGACCGGCAGGAACATCGCGATGCCCGACCACGTGGATCCGGAGGCGAAGTCGGGGAAGGTGAACGGCGGCAGCCCGAACCAGTCGGCCGCACCGACCGCGGAGTAGTCGATCTCGTTCCGCAGCAGGGCGACGACGTAGCCGATGACCACGCCGAGGAAGATCGAGACGCGGCCGAGGAAGCCGCGGAGGAACACGCTCGACAGGATGATCGCGGCGAGCGTGATCGTCCCGGTGATCGGCGCCTGCTTGAAGCTGAGGTACGCGGTCGGAGCCAGGTTGAACCCGATCAGGGCCACGATCGCGCCGGCGACGACCGGCGGCATCAGCCTGTCGATCCAGCCGAGGCCGACGACCTGCACGAGGACGCCGACGGCGGCCAGGAGGAGGCCCACGGCGACGACTCCGGCGAGCGCCGACCCCGTCCCTCCGACGGTGGTCGCGGCCGTGACGGGCGCGATGAACGCGAAGCTCGAGCCGAGGTAGCTGGGGAGCCGGTTGCGCGTGATCAGGAGGAACAGCAGCGTCCCGACTCCGGAGAAGAGCAGGGTCGTGGCGACCGGGAACCCGGTGAGCACGGGCACGAGGAACGTCGCACCGAACATGGCGACGACGTGCTGGATGCCGATGGCGATCGTGGCCGGCCAGGCGAGCCGCTCGCCGGGGGCGACGACGGCGCCGGGCTCGACGGTGCGGCCGTCTCCGTGCAGGGTCCAGATGGGCATGGGGCTCCTCGGCGGGGAAGGGAGGCGGGGGTCGACGTTCACAGTAGCGAGGGGTCTGGCCGTGCCGCGGCACCCGACCTACGATCGGGCCATGGACGGAGCGCGGCGTCTCGGCGAGGAGGAGTTCTCCGCGCACCTCGCCGAGCGGGTCGCGCGGATCCGCGGGTCGTTCGGCGACCTCCCGCTCTGGGCGGTCTCGGGCTGGAGCGGTCCGCGGCTGCTGGCGGAGTGGACGCTGACGGGTGGCCCCCGGGGGCTCTCGTTCCTCGCCGACGAGGCGGTCCCGGGCGGGCCGGGGCCCTCCGTCGAGATCCGCACGACCCTCGGCGATCCGCGGCACGACGTCGCGCTGCTCTGCTGCCGGGAGGAGGCGCCCGTCTCGTTCGTGCAGCCGGAGGCGCTGCCCGCCCCCACGCGGATCGCGGAGATCCCGGTCGACGGGGCTCCGGAGCCCTTCGAGGTCTGGGAGGGAGCCGGCGCGGTGCGCGCGGCCGCGTGGGTGCGCGGGCACGTCCTCACGCTGGAGTGCCGCGGAGTCGATCTGGACGCTCTCGCGCTGGACGAGGTGGACGACATCGAGCCGTTCGTGGCCGGCTGGCTGGAGTTCGTCGGCGCCTCGCGGCGTTGAGTGCCGACCCGCGCTCCCGTGCTGCTGGGAGAGCGCGGAGTCCCGCCCGGCGCGCCGGTGAAAGATGTGCGCCGATCCCGGACAGGAGGGAGCATGAGGCACATGCCAGCTCCCCTCGCGGGTCCCGACCGGTTCGCCGCGGTCGCCGCCGCGGTCGCCGATCCCGTCCGCCGCTACCTCTGGCGGCGCACCGACTCCGCCACCGCCGACGACGTGCTCGCCGCGACGCTCTCGGTGCTCTGGCGCCGCAGCGCCGACGTGCCCGAGGACGACCCGGTGCCGTGGGCGATCGGCGTCGCCCGGCTCCAGCTGCAGAACGCCCGGCGGATGCAGCGCCGCCAGGTCATGCTCGCCCAGCGGATCGCGGTCGTCGATCCGCCCCAGGTGCAGATCGACGAGGGCGAGGCGTCGGGCGCGGAGGAGACCGTGCGCCTCGTGCTCGCCCGGATGCGCGAGCAGGACGCCGAGCTGCTGCGCCTCTGGGCGTGGGAGGAGCTCGACGTCCGCGGGATCGCCGCGGTCCTCGGAGTCACGGCGAACGCCGTCTCGATCCGCCTCCATCGCGCGCGGCGCCGCTTCGCCGAGCTCTACGACTCCACCGACCCGCACGCGCCCGAAGGGGGACTCCGATGACCGGAACCGACGACGAGGACGTCCGCCGCCTCCTCCGCACGGTCGACCCCGCGCGGAGCCTCCCCGCGCTCGACCGCGACGAGCTCGCCGAGCAGATCGCCGCCGCGACGGGCGAGGGCACGCGGACGGTGCACTCCCGCCGCCGCTCCCCCTGGCTGATCGTGGGAGTCGGCGCGCTGAGCGCCGGGGCCGCCGCCTCCCTCCTGCTGCCCTTCGCGCTCGGCGTGGGCGGGGGCAGCACCTCGACGCTGATCCTGCCGAGCACGGGCGGGCCGATGGCCGCGTGCTCGCCGGTGACGGCCGCCGCGCTGGCCCCCGCTCAGCTCGCGTTCCGGGCCGAGGTCCGCTCGATCGACGGGAGCACCGTCACCCTGCACGTGCTCGAGCGCTACGCGGGCGAGGTCGGCGACGGCGTCACAGTCACCCAGGGCAGGGAGACGGCGGTGGACGGGGCCCCCATCGTCTTCGAGACCGGGGTCGACTACCTGGTCGCGGCCGACGGCGACACGATCCTGACCTGCGGCCTCAGCGGTGAGAGCTCCCCCGAGCTCGCGGCGCTGTACCAGGAGGCGTTCTCGCGGCAGTAGGCGGAGGCGGGTAGCGGCCCGCGCGGGCGGTGGCAAGGGCCTCCCCGATCGGGGGGAGCGGCGCGCAGGCTGAGGCATGGGCCTCTCGGCCCTCCCCCTCCGGTCGCCCGGCGGCGCCCGCGGGCCCTCGGCGACGCCGCCCCGCCCGCCCCGCAGGAGGCCCGCATGCCGGTGTTCCGGCTCCTCGAACCGCTCCACGCCGCCGGTGTCGCGCTCGCCGACCTCGCGAGCGATCGGCTCCGCCTCCACGGCGACGGCTCCGACGTCCGCATCACCGCGGTGACCGTCGCGCACACCGAAGCGGGCCCCGGCGCCCTCTTCGCCGCGCTCCCCGGGAGGAGGAGCCACGGGGCCCGGTTCGCGGCCGACGCGGCGGCGGCAGGAGCGGTCGCCGTGCTCACCGACGCGGGCGGGCTCGACGAGGCGCGCGCCTCCGGACTGCCCGTCCTCCTCAGCGACGACCCCCGCACCGCCCTCGGCCCGGTCGCCGCGCAGGTGTACGGCACGAGGAGCGGACCGGTGCTCCTCGGCGTGACCGGCACCAACGGCAAGACCAGCACCGTGCACCTCCTCGACGCGGTGCTCCGGCAGCTGGGCGTCGTCTCGGGGCTGAGCTCCACCGCCGAGCGCCGCAGCGCCGACCACGTCGTCGCCAGCCGCCTCACCACGCCCGAGGCCTCCGAGCTGCACGCGCTCCTCGCCCGGATGGCGGAGGACGGCGTCGAGGCGGCGGCGATCGAGGTCAGCGCCCAGGCGCTCGTGCGCTCCCGGATGGAGGGGATCGTGCTCGACGTCGCCGGGTTCACCAACCTCAGCCACGACCACCTCGACGACTTCGGCGACCTGGACGAGTACCTCCGCGCCAAGCAGCGCCTGTTCACGCCCGAGCGGAGCCGCCGCGGCGTCGTGGTCGTCGACACCGAGGCGGGGCGCCGGGTCGCCCGCGAAGCCTCGGTCCCGGTCGTCACGCTCTCGGCCGGGGACGGAGCCGACTGGCGGATCGACGTGCTCGAGACCGCGGTCGACCGCACCCGCTTCCGGCTCACCGCCCGCGACGGCTGGTCGACGACCACCACCGTCCCGCTCCTCGGCCGCCACATGGCCTCGAACGCGGCCCTCGCGCTGGTGATGCTGATCGAGGCGGGCCACGCGCGCGACCGGGTGGCCGCGGCGGTCGGCTCCGGGATCGACGTCACCGTGCCCGGGCGGACGCTGCTCGTGTCCGGCGCCGACGGGCCGCGGGTCTTCCTCGACTTCTCGCACACGCCCGACTCGGTCGCGCGCACCGTCGACGCCCTCCGCGAGGTGACGCTCGGCCGCGTGCTCGTCCTCCTCGGCGCCGACGGCGACCGCGACCCGAGCAAGCGCGCGCCGATGGGCCGGGCCGCCGCCGAGCGCGCCGACCTGGTGATCGTCACCGACCACCACCCGCGCTTCGAGGACCCCGCGCGGATCCGCCGCGCCCTGGTCGACGGCGCCCGCCGCGTCGAGCGCTGCGAGGTGCTCGAGATCGCGGAGCCGGCCGACGCCGTCCGCGCCGCCCTGCACCGGGCCGGCCCGTCCGACTCCGTCCTCTGGGTCGGCCCCGGCGACACCGACTACCGCGTGGTCGGCGCCGACGACCTCCCCTACTCGCCCCGCGCCGACACGGCCCGCGCGCTGGCCGAGGCCGGCTGGAGCGTCGACCTGCTTGACTGACCGGGTGTTCTCGACCCTCCCGGTGCGCCGCGTGCAGGCCCGACCCGAGCACCCCGCCGACCTCGCGCGGTGGCCCGCGACGCTCGCGCCCGTGCGGCAGGTGCTGGCCGAGGGCTGGGATCTCGGCCAGGTGACGGTGATCACCGGCGAGAACGGCTCGGGCAAGTCGACGCTGCTCGAGGCGGTCGCCCTCGCCTACGGGCTGAACGCGGAGGGCGGATCCACGGGTGCGATGCACTCCTCCCGCGCCTCGGAGTCGGACCTGGCCGAGCACCTCCAGCTGGTCCGCGGGGCCGGGGCGTCCAAGCGCGGCTTCTTCCTCCGCGCCGAGACGATGCACGGCTTCTTCAGCTACCTGGAGGAGGTGGGGATCGACGGCGGATACCACGAGCGGAGCCACGGCGAGTCGTTCCTCGACATCGTGGCGAACCGCTCCCGGATCAGCGGGCTGTGGCTCCTCGACGAGCCGGAGTCGGCCCTCTCGGTGTCGGGCTGCCTCGCCCTGATCGGGCAGCTGCGCGACCTGGTCGCCGGCGGCTCGCAGGTCGTCCTCGCCACGCACTCGCCGATCCTCGCGGCCCTCCCCGGAGCCGACCTCTACGAGCTCGACGAGACGGGCCTGCGCCCCTGCCGCTACGACGACCTCGACCTGGTGCGGACCTGGCGCGGCTTCCTCGACCAGCCGGCCCGCTTCCTGCGGCGACTGGAGTAGGCCGGCGGCCGCTCGGCCGCGCCGGAACGGGCCGTTCGTGTTCACCACGAAGGGAAGTACGTCGGCAGGCAGTCCCGTTCTCGCGGATCCCGAGCCGGCCGGGCGAAAGTCTCCGCCGGCACGAGCACTGTCAGGCCGCGGAGGCCGCCGCCGGTCGGGCGACCCGGGGCGCCCAGCCCACCGCGATCGCGGCGCCGGCGAGCGCGAGCTGTCCGAGCGGCGGCAGGATCGCCGAGACCAGGGAGCCGTCGCCGCCGGAGGTGACGAAGGTGTCGGCGACCGACATCCCGAAGCCGAACCCTGCGAAGAAGCGGAAGACGACGGCGCCGGCGACCAGGGCGAGCATGAGCACAGCGATCCGCCGCGGAGTGAGCGGCGACCTCCGGCCGACGAGGGCGCCGGCCGTCACGACGATCGCGGCGGCCGTCCAGAAGGCGGCCCACCCGGTGACCCAGATCGCGTGGGAGCCGAACTCGAAGCCGTCGCGCTCGGACATGGTCGCGTAGATCTCCGCCAGGGCCACGCCGGGGACCTTCGCCTGCGGATTCCAGACCAGCAGGTCGACGGCGCCCACCACCGTGACGCCCGCCACGAGCGCGAGGCCCGCGAGGGCGACGGGGAGGCGCTGAGCGCGGGTCGCCGTCCGCGGTGCGAGGGCGATGGTCCGCGAGCCGCCGAGGACGATCGCCCCGCAGACGAGTCCGGCGAGGGAGACGGGCAGGCCGACGAGGGCGAGGGGTCCGGGGAGGAGGAGGCCGGCCGCGGTGAGCACCGGGCCGACGACGGCGGCGACCAGGGAGATCCGCGCGAGCACCGTGCGGGCCGACGCCGCGGCGCCGAGGAGGTGGACCGCGCCGAGGACCGCGACCGCGACGGCGGCGACGAGCACCGCGGTCTGCACGGCGCCGACGGCCGCAAGGGCGGTGTCGGAGGCGGCACCCGGCTCGGGGACGATCCCGCCGCCGGTCAGCGCGATGCCGCTCAGCATCAGCGCCGCCGCGGCGAAGAGCGCGAGTCCTCGGCGGGCGAGGCGGCGCGGGAGCGTGCCCCGCGCCTCGCCGGTGTGCGCGGGCAGGTCGCGGTCGACGCTCACCAGCAGGGCGAGCGCTCCGAGGACGACGCCGCGCCGGGGCAGTCCCAGCTCGGCGGCCCCGGCCAGGTCGGCCCGCCACTCCTCGAGGTAGCGCTCGCGGGCGAGCGGGGGCAGCAGCAGCGACAGGAGCCGCAGGAGCGCGCTCACGCGGTCGCCTCCGCCGCTCGCGGCGCCGTCCGCGCGGTCGACCTCATCCGCTCGACGGCGGCCCGGGCTGCCGGGGCGCCCTCCGTGGTCAGCTCGTAGAGCCGGCGACGCGGGCCGCTCCGCTCGCTCGCGGCCTCCCACTCCGAGACCACCCAGCCCGCTCCCTCGAGCCGCTCCAGGATCGGGTAGACGCTGCCCGCCGGTCGCCCGGTGGCCTTGATCACGACCATGCCCCAGGTCGGGCCGTCGGCATCGAGGAGGGTCCGGAGGACGTCCGCCGTGGCGGGCGTGAGGCGAGGGAGTGGCTGCACGGGATTGAGGCTATCTATGTAGAGATAGCCGGGTCAACACAGGCGGGACGGCATCTCTAAGCAATACCGCTCTCTGGATTCTCAGCAGCCTGTCAGCCTCTGACATACTCCGCAGATGACCGAGTTCAACCCCGCCGTATTCCCCGGCTCCGCCCCCTCCGCTCCGAAGAAGACCGGCAACGGGCTGGGCCTCGCCTCCCTCATCATCGGAATCCTCGCGCTCATCGGCGCCCTTATCCCGATCGTCAACTACGCCTCGGGCTTCCTCGCCTTCATCGGACTCGTCCTCGGCATCATCGGCCTCTTCCTCAAGGGCCGCTCTCGCGGCACGGCCATCGCCGGCACCGTCCTCAACGTGATCGCGCTTGTCCTCTCGATCATTCTCGCCATCGTCTACACGGCCGGATTCGCGAGCGGCGTCTCGAACGCGATCGCCACCGCGCAGGCCGAGAGCTCCGAGGCCGCTGCCGTGCCGCGGACGCTCGTCTATGAGGTCACCGGCTCGGCTACCGCGGCCTCCATCACTTGGTCGACCTACGACGGAGGAACCTCCGGCTCCGAGCAGGCCACCGGTCAGGCGCTCCCCTTCACGAAGGAGCTGCAAGTCCAGACCGGAGGCGACTTCACCTTCCAGAGCTTCACGCTGACCGCCTCGAACGGCAGCGATGACGAAGGCGAGATCAGCTGCCGAATCACCCTCGACGGCGAGGTCATCGCCGAGCAGACCAGCACCGGGGCCTTCGCGTCGGCGCTCTGCTCGGCGACCCCGGAGTAGCCGCCGTGCGTAAAGCCCTTTTCCCTGCAGCTCTCAGTGCGGCAATGCTCCTCCTGACTGCCTGCACGGCTTCCGCGCCCGCAGCAGCTCCGGCCGAGTCGACGACCCCTGCACCTGCGGCGCCCGCGACACCTGCGTTCGTCGAGCTCGACACCGCACAAGCGGCGTCCCGTTATCTCGACCTCGTCTGCCCCAACAACATCGCGATCAAGAATCTGAGCGACGCCTTCTCATCCGGCGAGGACGAGCTTCTGAACGGTGGCGACCCGGACCCTTCCGGCGTGCACGCCGCTGCGTCTGCTCGGCTCGATCTGACAAGACGGACACTCACGCTCCTGGACGACTCGTACTACCACTGGCCGAGCGATGTCTCCGAGCAGATCGCGACGATCCGCGGCTCCTACATCGCCGAGATGTCCACTCTCAACACGATGGCCAACTCGGCCGATTTCAGTGACGCCTATTACTCGACGTTCCCTGAGGCCACGACTGAACAGCAGAGCGCCGGACAAGAGGTCCGCTACGCGCTGGGCATCGATCCGGACACGGTCGCCAGCTGTGTCGGGCACGAGAACGGGATCGACGCTCTGACGTCCGAGAAGGAGCAGCGGGATGCCGGAGCGTAGCGCCTGATCGAGAGGCAGCGATCGGTGGGCGCGTGTTCCCGGAGACGGTCGAAAAGGGGACCGAGGGCTCCGACGCCGACCAGGCGACGTGTTCGCAAGCGGGAGCCCTCGCGCTGACCGTCCGCCGCCGGCCCTCGCGCCGCTAGCCGGACCCCGCACGCAGAACGTCGGCCGAGAGCAGCCGCCCTCCACCCTCGGGGGACGGCGGGCACTCTCGGCCGACGGTCTGCGCGCGAGCGCGGGGACTACTTGCGGAACATCCGCGCCGTGGTCTCGAAGAGGCCCTTCACGGGGCGCTGCTGCTCGCCCTGCTGGGCGCCGAGGACGATGATGACGGCGGTCAGCACGGGGATCGCCCACTGGGTGACCTTCTGCACGCGGAGGGCCGTGGTCAGCTCCTGCGAGTTCTGCTCCGACGCCTCGGTCACGCCGGGGGCGCCCTCGTCGGCGTGCTTGGCCTGCGTCGCTCCGGCGACCGCGGCGATCACCGAGGCGGCGCCGGCGAGCCCGGTCACGACGGTCTTGACGACGGTGTTCGTGCGGCTCTCCTGCTGGTTGGCCAGGCGGGTCTTGTTGGCGAGGACGAGACCGATGCCGCCGACGCCGTGGGCGGCGATCGCGGCGAGCTGCACGGGGGTCCAGCGGGCCCAGCCGTTCGAGGAGAGGCGGAGGCGCTCCGCCGGGTCGGACGAGGTGGACGCGGCGCCGTTCAGGCCGACGGCGCCCATGAGCGAGCCGCCGAACCAGGCGGCGGCTCCGAGGTCGTGGAGACTGCGGACGAGGGTGTTGCGGGAGGGCATGTGGGCCTCTTCTCTGCCGGCGGCGGACGCCGGCGGTGGTCGGCTGGTGCGGACTCCTCCGACGCTACGCGCGCCCTGGAACCGCGCACGGGGCTTGACCTCTCCCCCTCCGACACGCTCCGCTGGAGGTCACCGACCGACCCGGACCGACCGACCCGAGGAGCCCCGCGATGCCCACCGACGACGAGAAGCGGACGACCCGCGACGAGTTCCACGACGCCGTGAACATGACCGCGAAGGAGCTCGAGGAGTGGCTCGGCACCGACGAGTCGAAGGAGGTCGGCCAGAAGCCGGAGGGCGGCGGCGAGTCCGTCGGCCACGAGAGCGGGCGCCGCATCGTCGACCTGCTCGGCACGAAGCAGGCCGACCTGAGCGACGACGACTACGCCCACATGACGAAGGTCGTCGGCTACGTGCACCGGCACGCGAAGCAGCGTCCCTCGGGCGATGTCACCGAGACGAAGTGGCGCTACTCCCTGATGAACTGGGGCAACGACCCGCTGAAGGGCTGACCCGGTCCGAGAGCTGCGCTCAGCACATCCCGAAGAGGTTGCAGAGGGCGCCGCGGTCCTGGATCGACTCCATGCCGCCCGGCTTCTGCACCTTCGGCAGCTCGTAGGAGGCGGCGACCGTCTGCACGCCGGCGGACGAGGCGGCCTGCACGGGAGCGGCGGCAGGAGCAGCGGCGGGAGCGAGGACGGCTCCGAGGGCGAGTGCGGCGGCGGCGAGGATCGGGGCCATGGTCGTTCTCCTGTGATCGAGGGGTGCGATCGGCTCGACCGCTCCACCAGCATGGCGACGCCCCATCGCACCGCTCCTGTACGAAAGACCAGTCCGCCCTTGTACGGAAGGCCGACGGGGCTCGGAGAAGGCTTCGGTACCCTGGTCCCGTGGTGGGGACGACGCGGTGGACGAATGACGTGCGGACGCTGCCCGGCGGCTGGATCACCCGGTCCCTCCTCCTCGGCTCCTTCGCGCTCCTCGTCGTCATCGACCTGATGGGCGGCAGCGTCGACCTCACGTCGGTCCGCGGCTGGATCGAGCTGGCGCTCCCCTACCTGCCGCTCCTGGCGCTGCTCGCCGGCGCGATCCCCGCGGCGGTCTCGCTCTACCTCGTCTACGCCGTCGTCCTGATGCTCGGCGCCCCGCCGCTGCTGCTCGCGGCGCTGATCTTCCCGACCATCGTGGTGGTCGGCTTCGTCACCTTCCTCCTCCCCTGGCGCGCGGGGCTCGTCTTCGTGCTCGGCACCCTCGTCCTCCTGCCCGCGGTGCTGCTCGTCGACCGCGCCATGGGCACGGCCGTCTACGTCCTGGGCGCGTTCGTCCTCTTCGGCGGCACCGCCGGGCTGGGCCTGAACGCCTTCCGGGGCCGCAGCGAGCGGAGCGAGCGCCGGGCCGACCGCATCCAGGAGGAGCAGGCGCGGATCCGCAACGAGGAGCGGACCCGGCTCGCGCACGAGCTGCACGACATCGTCGCGCACGAGGTCACCATCATCGCCATGCAGGCCCGCCGCGCGACCTCGGTCGAGGACCCGGCCAAGACCGAGCGCATCCTCGAGAGCATCGGCGACGCGGCGCAGCAGGCGCTGCAGGATCTGCGGAGCCTCGTGACGCTCCTCCAGGACGAGGACGAGGCAGGCGCTCCCGCCCGCGGCGACTCCGACCTGCTCGGGACCCCGGAGGTCTCGGGCGCCACGACCACCGCTGTCGGCTTCGTCCACGACGTGCGGAACGTCGCCGACGCGATCGAGCGCGCGGGCTTCCGGGTCCGCCTCGACGTGGCGGGCTCCGTGGCGCAGGTGCCCGCGAGCCTCCGCCAGGTGCTGCGGCGCACGGTCCGGGAGCTGGGCACGAACGTGCTCAAGCACGGCGACACCGCCGGTGAGGTGCAGCTCCGGCTCGAGGTGTCGGGGGGCGAGGTGCAGCTGAGCTCCTCCAACGCGATCGCCTCCGCGGCTCCGATCGTCTCCTCGCACCTCGGGATCGAGGCGATGTCGGCCCGCTGCGCCGTCTTCGGCGGGCGGCTGGACGCGGGAGCCCGCGGCGGCCGCTGGACCACGACCATGACCATCCCCCTCGAGGGCCGGGCGTCCGGTGCGCTCGTCGCGGGGGCGACCGACGAAGGACGAGAGCGATGACCCGCGTGCTGCTGGTGGACGACGAATCGATGACCCGCGAGATCCTCCGCGACTACCTCTCGCAGGACCCGGCGATCGAGGTGGTGGGCGAGGCCTCCGACGGGAGGATCGCGGTGCAGCAGGCGGCGACGCTCCAGCCCGACCTGATCCTGATGGACATGCAGATGCCGGTCATGAACGGCGTCGCTGCGACCGAGCGGATCCACGCCGAGCACCCGGGCATCGCGATCCTCGGGCTCAGCACGTTCACCACGGACCGCTACGTCGTCGACCTGCTCCGCGCGGGCGCCTCCGGCTACCTGGTCAAGGACACGAAGCCGCGGGAGATCATCGCGGCGGTGCACGCGGTGCTCGCGGGCGAGTCCGTGCTCTCCGCCGAGGTCACGCGCCACGTGGTGAAGGGGCTCGAGGAGTCGGTGCCGGCGGAGACGGTGCCGGACCCCGATCTGCTCGAGGCGCTCACCGAGAAGGAGCTCGAGGTGATCCGCCTGCTCGCCCGCGGGATGAGCAACCGCGAGATGGCGCAGGAGCTGTTCGTCACCGAGTCGACCGTGAAGGCGCGGTTCGTGAAGGTGATGGAGAAGCTGGGCGTGCGCGACCGGGTGCAGATCCTGGTCTCGGCGATCGAGCACGGGCTCGTCGACCTGGGGACGCGTCCCGGCCGGAGCTGATCGAGCCCGCCGGATTCAGCCCCAGCCGACCACGTCGGCGACGGGCCGCACGAGCCCCGCGACCGCCCGCTCGAGCGCACTCTCGTCGACCGCGGCGAGCGCCGGCTCCGGATCGAGCACCAGGGCGCCGCCCCAGCCCATCACCTCGTACTCCACCAGGGTGCGCGCGAGCGTCTCGGGCGACCGCCAGGCGCGGAGGAGGTTCGCCCGCGCGAACGCGTGCGCGGCGCGTGCTCCCTCCCCGTGCGCGGCGCGGCCGTCGAGGACGGTGCGCAGCACGGTCTCGAGGGTCGGGATGCCCTGGCCGGCCGGGGAGACGACCTGCCAGGTGAGGGAGGGGCGGCTCGAGCGCAGGCCCCGCGCGACCTGGGCGACCGCATCGCCGCCGGCGGAGCGCAGTGCGGCGGGGACGAGCGGTTCGGCCCCCGCGGTGAGGCGGCACAGCGCCAGGAATGTCGCGGCGTGGCCGACCTCGCCGGACGGGTCCGCGCCGGTGACGATCGTGCTCTCGTAGCCCTGCTCGCGGGACTGGTGCAGAGCGCTCGGCAGCGGAGCCGCGGCGGGCACGGAGACGGGCCGGGACGTCTCGCAGACGGCGCGTTCGGGCCCGACCACGGCGAGCACCGGATCCCCGGCTCCCTGGGCGCGCTCGAGCGTCAGGGCGGTCCAGGCCGCGGCGCCCTCCGGAGGGAGCACCGCGGTGAGGCTCTGCGCCCCGGCCGTCGCCGTCCACGCGAGCGAGACCGCTCCGGGGGGAACGGCCGAGCGGAGGCGGGCAGCGCGGTCGGGCCCGTCGTCTCCGGCCGGGTCGCGCCAGCCGAGGGCGACGACGGCGAAGCGGGAGCGCTCGTCGACGACGGCGAGCGGGGGTGCGGCGGTCATGGGCTCCTCCTTCCTGGAGGGGTGGAGGCGGCGGGAACGCCCAGTGCGGCGAAGGGCTGCTCGGCCAGGCGGGCCGCGGCGTCCGCGAGCAGCGGGCGCGGCGGCCGCGCGGCGAGGGAGTCGACGAGCTCGCCCGCGAAGCCGGGCGCACCGCGCAGCAGGGCATCCCGGGCGACGGTGCGGGCCAGACGCTCGTCGTCGTGCACCAGCCGCTCCGCACGCAGCAGCGCGCGATGCCGGGCGTGCTCGAGGGCGGAGTCGTCGCTCACCGCGAGGGCGCGGAGGCGGTGCCACGGATCGACGGGCACGGCGGTGTCGTCGACCAGCACGAAGAGGTCGTCGGCGACGGTGTCGCCCGGGCCGAAGAGTCCGGCGCTCGCGTCGAGTCCGGCCTGCGCAGCGAGCGCCTCGGCGGCGATCAGGTCGCCGAGCAGCTCGTCGGAGACGCGGGTCGACGGCGCGGCGGCGGTCGCGGCGAGCCGGCGGGCGGCGGGCTCGGCGCGGTACTCGGGGCGGGCCGTCCCAGGTGGGACGGCGACCGGTCCTGCTGCGCGATCGGGCGCCTCCGCGAGGGCCGCGACCAGGCGGTCCAGGAGCCGGGCGGGGTCGTCGGCCGTGACGCCGACCAGCACGGAGCCGGCCGGGCTGTAGTGGCGCCGGTGCAGCGCGCGCAGGACGGGCTCGGTCGCGCGGCCCTCGAGGTCGAGGTCGCCGCTGCCGTCGTGCGCGTTGGGGGCGTCGGCCCAGTAGCGGGCGGTCAGGTGCGGCCACGGCAGCACGCCGCCCGGAGCGGGGGCGAGGCGCGCGGCCCGCTCAGAGGCGACCGCGCGGATCTGCTCCGCGATCTGCTCCGGCAGGAAGGCGGGGCGGAAGACCTGCTCGACGAGCCGCTCCGCGATCACGGCGGCCGACCCGGGAGAGCCCGTCTCGAAGAACTCGGAGTAGTCGAGGTGGGTGTGACCGCCGAGGACGCCGCCGCTCTCGGCGACGCGGGTCTGCCGGACGAGACCGGCGACCCCCTCGCTGTCCTGGTAGACGAGGTGCTCGATCAGGTGCAGCATCCCCTCCTCGCCGTCGCGCTCGTGGCGCATACCGGCGGGCACGGCGAGGGCGACCGAGTCGTTGCGGACCTCCGGCCGGAGCACGACGAGCGCGCGGGCGCCGGAGGGCAGGGCGGCGGACAGGGTCGGGACGTCGCGGGCGCTCATTCCGCCCGCTCCCCCAGCTGTGCGGCGGACAGGCGCAGCAGCAGCCGCGCCTGATCGCTGCTGGCGCCCCCGGAGCGGTGCCAGTCGACGGCGTGCTGGGCCAGCCGGAACGCGGTGCCGACGCGCAGCAGCTCGGCGTCGTGGTCCTCCTCGAGCGAGAGTCCGCGGCGGAGCGCGTCGAGGGCCGGGCGGAGCGCGGGGTGGAAGGCGTGCAGCTCTGCGAGCTCCCCGAGCACCCAGGCGGCGTCCCAGACCGGGTCGGCGAGCCCGACGTCCTCGCCCGTGAGCAGAGCGACGCGGGTCCCGCCGACGACGAGGTGGGCGAGGCCGGGGTGGCCGTGGACCACGACCGCGGCCGGCGAGGCGACGACCGCCTCCGCCCAGTCGGCGAGCTCGAGGAGACCGCCGGCGCCGAGCTCCTCGGCGGCGGGCGCCCAGCCACCGGCGAGCCAGCCGCGGGCGCGCTGCAGCGGACGCGGAGGGAGCGGCTCCCCGGCGGGCCGGGCGCCGTGGAGCGCGTCCAGCGCGCCCTTCCACTCGCGGCCGACGGAGACGAGCGCCTCCTCCGACAGCTCGTGGAGGAGCGCGGGCAGCAGGGCGCGGGCGGTGGTGCGGTAGCGGCGGATCGACGGGTCGGCGCCTCCCGGCACGATCCGGGGATCGGGCGCTGCGAGGCGGACGGGCACCGGCGAGAACGGCAGCGGCGCCTGCTCTCCGAGGCGGCGGGTCCAGACGGTGGTCCCGTCGGGTCCTTCCGAGAGCTCGGTGACGAGCAGCCCGGTGACGAGGGCCCGCGGAGGGGCGGTGGTGCTCACGCCGACCTCGCCTCCTCCGCGGCCGCCGGTGCCGCGCGCAGCGACTCCAGGTGGCGCAGCACCGCGGGGAACGCGGGCGGCACCCAGGCGAGCGCCGTGTCGCTGGACTCGCTCGGCCCGGGCACGGGGTCGATGACGGTGAAGTTGGCCGGCTCGCGCAGCAGCGCGAGGGTGGACTCGACGACCGGGTTGCCGAGCGCCCGCGGCGGCAGCGACGGAGCGATGCACACCGGCGCCTCCGTCGTGAGGGCCGCGAGCAGCGACGGGGAGTCGGTGATGCCGTGCGCGAGGCGCGAGGCGTAGTCGAGGGTGGCCGGGTAGATCAGGATGAGGTCGGCCCACTCGGCGAGGTCGACGTGGGCGACGACGATCTCGTCGTCCCAGCGGTCGTCCTGGATCCGGCCGCGCAGTCGCGACTCCAGGTTGTGCCGGGTGGTGAAGCGGTAGGCCGAGTCGCGGACGAGCACGCGGAACTCGGTCGCCGGAGCGGCGGCGCGCGCCCACTGGATCCAGTAGGGCATGACCTGGGTCATGGCGGAGCCGGTCAGGACGAGGGCCACCCGGGAGTAGCCGAAGCGGCCGAGCGAGAGGTCGGAGAGTGCGGCGCTCTGCGCACCGGGCGGGGTGGTCATGGCGGTCTCCTCAGAGGGCGGCGGGCGGGAGGGCGGATCGGGTCACGGCCGGCGGTGAGGACGGCGGCGGATGGGCGGACCGTGCCCGCGGAAAGGGCGGACGGGGATGGGCGGACGGCGCGAGCGGACGGCACGCGCCCGGGAGGGGCCGGGGCGACGCGGTCGAGGACCGGTCGCCCCGTGCCCGTCAGCACCCTGCGGTGAGGGTGACGCCGATGATGACGCCGGCGCAGAACGGGGTGGTGGCGGGCGCCTCGGAGGCGGCGTCGGTGCCGATCTCGTCGGCGGCGGTGAAGGTGTCGTGGGCGGTGGCGAGCTCGGCGAGGTCGGCGGACTGGACGGTCTGGGCGGTGATGGTCGACATGGTGTTCTCCTTGGATGAGTGGTGGCGGCGGATCCGCCGAATCGTGCGGGGAGTGGTGCGGGTGGTCCGGCCGGAGGGCCGGGGAGCGGGTGCTGCGGGAGCACCCGGGCGGGAGGAGGGCCGGGTCAGCAGCCCGCGCCGAGGGTGGCGCCGACGATGATGCCGACGCACAGGGGCGTGGTGGCGGGCGCCTCGGTCGCGGCGTCCGAGCCGAGCTCGTCGACGGTGGCGAAGGTGTCGTGCGCTCCCGCGAGGGCGGTGAGGTCGGCGGACTGGGCGTCGGTGGAGATGGTGGTCATGATGTGTCCCTTTCGTGGAGTACCTCGGGCTGAGGTGGTGGTCCCCTCGGGATCGAGGGGAGGTTCGTGGGGCCCTAGCGGGCGGTGAGTCCCGGGCGGTCCGGGTCGATGCGCGCGGCGCGGGCGGCGTCGGCCCAGGCGTCGGCGGCGGGGATCGTCTCGGCCGAGGAGCGCAGGAGCGCTTCGGCGAGGACGCGGGAGCGGTGCTGGCCGAAGCTCAGTCCGCGGTAGGAGGAGCGCTCGTCGGCCGGGTCCTCGGCGTAGGCGAGGCCGTCGGCGAGCCTCTCGGCGAAGGCCGAGACGGCGGTGCGGGGCGAGGGCCGGGCATCGAGCAGCGGAGTGATCCTCCGGGCGACGTCGTCGGCGGAGTCGGCGGGCAGGTAGACGACGAGGGCGTCGGAGCGGGGGAAGGCCCGCGGGTCCGAGAGCGCCTTGGCCTGGTGGCGGGCTCCGGAGGCGGCGAGCGCCTCCAGGAGCGGGCCCCACAGGGCGAGCGCGTCCTCCGCCGAGTCGGCGACGAGCGAGAGGCGCACGACCCGGTCGGCGGGATCGAGTCCCATCGGGCCGAGGGCGAGGAGGTAGCCGGGAGTGGTGCGGGTGCGCCAGCTCGGCAGCCGGACGCCGGCGACGGCCCCGTCGGCGGAGCGGACGAGATCGACCTCGGGCACGAGGACCCGGACGCGGCCCAGCTCGACGACCCGGCGCTCCTCCCCCTGCACGGTGGCGGAGCCGAGCACCCCGGAGGGAGCGGGCTGCCGGACCGTGCGGTGCGGGATCGCGTCGATCAGCCGGGGGGCGAGGTCCTGGCCGTCGCCTCCGGCGGTCTCGCCGAGCAGCGGGTTCCGGAGGTGCAGGTGGGTGTAGACGGTGGCGGCGAGTCGGGCCCGCAGCTCGATCGGCCCGGTGGCCTCGATCACGGTCCCGTCGACCTCGGCCCGCAGCCGGGCGGCGTCGACGCTGATCACGGCCTCGTCGAGGACGGAGCGGATGATGAGGGCGGTCATCGCGGGCTCCTGTCGAATCCGAGGGCGGTGGAGTAGGCGGAGGGGGCGAGCAGGACGCGGCGGCCGATGCCGGCGGCGGCCCGCTCGATCCCGGGGAGGCGGGAGACCATCGAGGCCCGGGCGAGGGTGCGGTCGACGAGGTGCCAGCCCAGGTGGGCGGTGGCGCGGACGGCGAGGGCGTCGTCCGCGCCGGCGGTCTCGGCGGCGTAGGCGAGCCACATCCGCCGGATCCTCGGGACCAGTGCCGCCATCCGCTCCGCGATGCGGGCGTCCGCGGCCGCGGTGTCGAAGGCGAGGGGAGGAGCGGAGGCGCCCTCCCGGGTGGTCACGGTGTCGAGCACCGCGCGGTGGATCCACTCCCCCGCCAGCGTGCCGAGGTCGCGGGCCGGATCCCCGATCCCGAACTCCTCCCAGTCGAGCAGCTGGAGGCGCCCGTCGCGGAGGTGGAACTGGTCGAGGCGGAGGTCGCCGTGGATCGGGGCCGTGCGGTTGCCGCTCTCCCACTCGCGGAGATCCTCCGTGGCCGAGACGAGCTGCTCGTCGTGCTGCAGGTCGCCCCAGAAGGCGAGCTCGGCGAGGGTGAGGTCGACGTAGCGGGTGTGCGGGATGCCGACGCGCAGCATCTCGACGGGAGGGCTGGGGTGCGAGGTCGCGGTGAGGCCCGCCGCCGGGCCGGCGTGCAGCCGGGCCAGGAGCCGGCCGGCCTGTTCGGGGAAGTCCGCGGGGACGCGCTCCTCCACGAGCAGGAGGGCCAGGCTGGTGCCGGGGCAGTGCTCGAACACCAGCAGGGAGTCGTCCTCGTCGGCCGCCAGCAGGCGGGGTCCGGCCGGGGCGTGCTCGGGGCTCCGGGCGGCGAAGCCGGCGAAGTCCCTGGAGCGGCGGAAGGCCGCGGGGCCCGCCGTCCGGGGCGAGACGTGCTTGACGAAGACGCGGGCGCCGTCGTCGAGGGTCATCGTCCACGACGCGTTCCGGCCGGCGAAGGCGGGGCGGTCGATCGCGGCGACGCGGTGGCGTCCGCCGCCGAGCAGCCGCTCGGTCGAGGCCGCCGCCCGGAGGGCCGCCGGATCCGCGGGGCGGTGCCCGGGGGTCGCGGGGCGGAGCCCGGGAGTCGCGAGGAGAGTCACGATCGTGTCCTTCGGTCGGTCGAGCGGATCAGAAGAGGTAGGTGACGACGAGGTAGGCGCCGCCCGCTCCCCCGACGAGGAGGGCGGTGTTGACGAGCAGCTTCTTGAGGGGCGAGGGGCGGGTCGAGGCGGTGCGCGAGGTGGTCATGGTGGTGTCCTTCCGAGGGGTGGTGGTGGTGGATATCGGGAGCCGGGCCTAGGAGGCGTCGGCGGCCTTGAGGGAGGCGCGGAGCGAGACGCGGGAGCCGGTGCGGAGCGCGTTGTTGCGGTAGACGCGGACGACCAGGCGGAACAGCAGCGGCACCGTGATCGCGGCGACGACGGCGGCGATCACCATCTCGGGGGTGCCGACCGAGTCGAGGCCGAAGCGCATCGGCATCAGGTAGGAGGAGAAGAGGGGGACGAAGGAGAGCGCGTGCACCCAGGCCTCGTCGAGGTTCGCCGGCACCACGTAGAGCGCGATGATCAGCAGCGCCATCTGCACGACGGAGAGCGGCATGGCGGCGGTGCCCAGGTCCTCCTGCCTCGACACGGTCGAGGCGAGCAGGGTGCTGAGGAGCGCGAAGAGCACGTAGCCCTGCAGGAACCAGACGAGGAACCAGACCAGGCTCGGGCCGAGCTCGATCTCGAGGACCGACCACCCGCCGACCACGCTGAACCCGCCGACGACGGCGCCGCCGATCACGAGCAGCTGGGCCAGGGTCACCAGGCCGACGCCGATCATCTTCCCGGCGAGCAGCGGGGCGACGCCGATCTTCGTCAGCAGGATCTCGACGATCCGGGACGACTTCTCCTCGACCACCCCCGAGGCCAGACTCGACGAGGAGTAGACCATCGCGGCGAGCAGGGCGCTGATCATCGCGGTCGCGAACAGGATCCGGGTGTCGAGGACCACGGTCCCCGCCTCCCTCGTCGCGTCGACCAGGAACCAGCCGCCGATCCCGGCGCCGAGGCCGGCGATCGCGGCCAGCGCGAGGGTCGCGGTGAGGATCGTGCGGTTCCCGGTGCGGGTCAGGATCTCGCGGCGGACGATCGTCGCGGCTCCCCGGGCCGGCGTCGGAGGAGCGGAGCTCTCGGCGGTCCGGGCGTGGGCGGCGCGGGGGTGCGTGGTGGTCATCGTCCTGCTCCTTGGATCTCGAGGCGGCGCTCGGCCGCAGGGGTGGAGGCGGCGGTGAGCCGCTCGGACAGCAGCTCGGTCAGCGAGCGCTGCGCGGTGCGGATGCTCCGGAGGCCGCCGTGGCGGGTGAGGGTCGCGAGCACCTGCTCGGGGACGTCCCGGCCGCTGCCCTCGATCGAGACGAGCAGCGACTCCGGCTCACCGGGGACCGGCTCGGCCGACAGTCCCGGTGTGACGCCGAGCTCGGCGACGAGCAGGTCGTCCAGGGGGCGGGAGAACTGCAGCTGCCAGCGGCTGCGGCCGTCGTCCTGCAGCTCGGCCACCGCTCCGCTCGCGGTCACACGGCCGGAGTCGAGCACGCAGACGGTGTCGCAGAGGCGCTCGATCAGGTCGAGCTGGTGGGAGGAGAAGAGCACGCCGACGCCGCGGGCGGACTGCTGCCGGATCAGGCCGGCCATCGTCTCCACGGCGACCGGGTCGAGCCCCGAGAAGGGCTCGTCCAGCACCAGGAGCGACGGATCGCCCACCAGGGACACGGCCAGCTGCACGCGCTGCTGGTTGCCGAGCGAGAGGTCCTGCACCAGCGTGTCGGCCCGCTCGGCCAGGCCCAGCGCGTCGATCACCTCCTCGGCGGTCTCACGGGCTCCCCGGGCGTCGTGCCCCTCGAGCAGAGCGAAGTGGATCACCTGCTCGCGGACCCGCATCTGCGGGTAGAGGCCGCGCTCCTCCGGCATGTAGCCGATCGAGCGGCGGTCCTCGGCGGTGATCGGCGCGCCGTCCCAGGTGATGGTCCCCGTGTCGGGGGTGAGCAGGCCCAGGATCAGCCGCATCGTCGTGGTCTTGCCGGCGCCGTTGCCGCCGATGAAGCCGACGATCTCGCCGCGGCCCACGGACAGGTCCACGTCGTGCAGGACCCGGTGGCCGCCGAATGCACGGCTCACGCCGCTGAGCTGAAGCCCTCGCATGTCATCTCCTCGAAGTCGTTTCTCTTGACTCCTCAGACGCTACGGACGCTCTCGCGACGGGCTCCTGTACTTCGGTACAGCGCCGAGGTGGCCGAAAGTGCAGGTCCCGCATCACCGGACGTGCAGGTCCCGAGGCGGCCGCGCGTGCAGGTCCGGGGGCGGCCCGGGTGCGGGCCGCCTGCGTCCCGAGCACGACGGACGCCCCCGTGCTCGTCCGGTCGGCGACCGGAGCGCACAGGGGCGTCCGTGGAGGAGGAGGGGCGGGGTCAGGCCGTCGCGCAGCTCCCGTCGACCTCGCCGATGACGCCGTCCGTCACCGACACGACCGCGCAGTTCGGGTAGCCCCGCTGCGGCCGGTGCGCGGGGTCGAGCGCGCGGAGGATGCTCCCGAGCACCGCTCCGTGCGTCACGACCAGCACGTCCCCGTGCTCGGCCGCCGGCGCGAACCGCGCGATCGCGGCCTCCACGCGGGCGCGCACGGTGGCACCGCTGTCGGCCCGGCCGGAGGGGTCGTGGCGGTGGATCGCGTCGAGCACCGAGTCGAGACCGGCGTCGGTCATCCGCGGCCAGTCGGCGGAGGAGGGCACGTAGGAGTAGCCGTGATCGGCGAACACCGGCTCCCAGAGCGAGGCGTTCGGCTGCCCCTCGAAGGCGCCGAAGTGCCACTCGCGGAGCTCGACCATCGGCTCGGCCTCGAGCGACGGGTGCCCGGCGAGCGCCGCCGCCGCCGTGGTGCGGGTGCGGGTGAGGTCGCTCGTGAACGCCGCGACGAGCGGCACCTCGCGCATCCGCTCGCCGAGGGCCGCCGCCTGGCGCTCGCCGCGCTCGGTCAGCGGCGAGTCGCACCAGCCCTGCAGCTGGCCGGCGACGTTGAAGAGGGTCTCGGCGTGGCGGACGAGGTGGATCGTGCCGGTCACGGGCGCGCGCTCGCGGGCGTCGTCGGGCGGGCGGAGGTGGTGCGGTGCATGCGGTTCTCCGGGGTCAGCGCGCTACTCCGGAGCGGCGCGCGCGATGTGGAGGGCCAGGAAGGCGACCTCCTCGTTGGGCAGGGCGGCCTGGTACTCGGCCGCCACGAAGGAGCGCACGCGCTCGGCGGAGGCGATCGCGCGCGGGTAGCGGGCGCTGAGGCTGGTGAAGAGGAAGTCGTCCTCGCTCTCGAGCAGGCCGCCCGAGAAGAAGCGCTCGGCGAAGTACTGCAGGTGCGCCACGAAGCGGGCGGAGCGGAGGTCGTCGCGGTCGAGCGCGGCTCCGCTGGAGTGCTGGATGATCGCGGTCACCGAGCGGATGAGCTGCACGATCCGGAGCGAGTCGATCCCGACCTTGCCGAGCTCCGCGTTGGCGAGGTGGAACGCGACGTTCGCGGCCTCGTCGGCGGGCAGCTCCACGTCCAGGCGCTCGCGCATCCGCTCGACCGCCCGCTCCCCCACCGCGTACTGCACGGGGTAGACCGTCCGCATCTCCCAGGCCAGCCGGTTGGCGACCGAGAGCCCGCGCCGCTGCCGCTCCACCGCGAAGTGCAGGTGGTCGGTGAGCGCGAGGTACACGTGCGGGTCGAGCTTCAGCCCCTGCTCCTCCGCGTCGGCGACGACCGCGCGGGTGAGCTCGACGAACTCCGGCGGGATCTGCGCCAGGAGCTCGACGAGGTTGCGCTGATCCGAGTCGTCCAGCGCCACGAACACCTGGTCGACGCTCGAGGGCTCGATCGCCTCGCCGGCCTTCGCTCCGAAGCCGATCCCCCTGCCCAGGAGCACGCGCTCGACGCCGCGCTCGTCGACGACGAGGACGACGCTCGAGTTGAGCACCTTCTTGATGGTCTGCATGCGTGTCTCCGTCGACGGCCGCGTCAGGGCTGGGGTGGGGGTGGCGGGGCCTCTGCCCGGAGAGCCGGACGGCGCCTCCGGGCAGAGGAGGATCATCCCAGATCCGCGCCGTTGGAGGCGATGACCTTCTGGTACCAGAAGAACGAGTCCTTCCGGTAGCGCTCGGTGCTGCCGTGGCCGAGGTCGTCCATGTCGACGTAGACGAACCCGTAGCGCTTCGAGATCTGCGAGCTGGAGGCGCTGATCAGGTCGATCGGCGCCCAGCTCACGTAGCCGAGCAGCTCCACGCCCTCGTCCACCGCCTGGATCATCTGCTCGAAGTGCGCGCGGAAGTAGTCGATCCGGTACGGGTCGTGGACCCGGCCGTCCTCGGTCAGCTCGTCGCGCATCCCGAGGCCGTTCTCGACGATGAACAGCGGCTTGCCGTAGCGGTCGTAGAGGTCGATCAGCGAGATCCGCAGGCCGGCGGGGTCGATCTGCCAGCCCCACTCGCTCGACTCGAGGAACGGGTTCTTGACGCCGAGGACCGTGTTGCCGGGTGTGCGCTCGGCGTCGGGGCGCACGGACTCCGTCATCGACATGTAGTAGCTGAACGAGATGAAGTCGACCGGGTGCTCGCGCAGCAGCTCGACGTCGCCCGCCTCGAACGGGATCTCGACTCCGCGGCTCTCGAGCGCCCGCAGCGCCAGGCGCGGGTAGGCGCCGCCCGCCTGGACGTCGGTGCAGAGGTAGAGCATCCGCTCCTTCGCCTGCGTCGCCGCGACGTCGTCGGGGTGGCAGGTGTTGGGGTAGGTGGTCAGCATCGTGAGCATGCAGCCCATCCGCGACTCGGGCCACAGCTCCTTCAGCGTCCTCGTGACCGAGGCGGAGGCGACGAACTGGTGGTGCAGGGCCGTGTAGCAGGCCTGCTCCACGCTGCCCTCGACGGTCTCCTCGATGATCCCGCCCGAGGTGAACGGGTGGCGGATGATGCCGTCGATCTCGTTGAACGTCAGCCACATGTCGACGAGGTGGCCGAAGCGCTCGAAGCAGGTGCGGGCGAAGCGCTCGAACAGCCCGATCGTGCGGCGGTCGACCCAGCCGTTGTGCTTCAGCGCGAGCGCGAGCGGCGGGTCGTAGTGCGAGAGCGTGACCAGCGGCTCGATCCCGAGGCGCCGCATCTCGGTGAAGAGGGCGAGGTAGTAGGCGATGCCCTCCTCGAGCGGCTCCGCCTCCTCCCCCGTCGGGTAGAGGCGGGTCCAGGCGATCGAGACGCGGAGGGTGGTGAAGCCCATCTCGGCGAACAGCGCGAGGTCGCCGGGGTAGCGGTGGTAGAAGTCGATGCCGCGGCGCTTGGGGTAGTACTCGGTGTCGTCGTCGGACATCGCCGCCGTGATGCTCTCCACCGTGTTGCGGTGGTGGATCGCGTACTCCTTCGGGTCCGCCTTCGGCTTGTAGGAGGCGACGTCGCTGACCGCCGGGCCGCGCCCGCCCTCGCGCCACGCGCCCTCGACCTGGTTGGCGGCGAGGGCGCCGCCCCATCGGAATCCGTCAGGAAGCGCCATCGGCGAGCTCCTTCTCTCTCTGCGTCACGGTCATGATCCGGTCGCCGGCGGTGATCCGCTCGGCGGCCTCGACGAGCACGGTGTACTCGGCGGAGTTGGTCACGAGCACCGGGGTCGTGGTGTCGTAGCCGGCCGCGGTGATCGCGGCCAGGTCGGCGGTGAGGAGCAGCTGCCCGGCCTCGACCCGGTCGCCGACCGCGACGTGCGCCTCGAACGGCGCGCCGTCCAGCTGCACCGTGTCGATGCCGACGTGGATGAGCACCTCGACGCCGTCCGCGCGGCGGAGCCCCACGGCGTGGCGGGAGGAGAGCAGCGCGATGACCTCGCCCGCGAACGGCGCCCGGACGGCTCCGTCGGTGGGGCGGATCGCCAGCCCCTCGCCGAGCACGCCGGCCGAGAACACGGGGTCCGGCACCTCCGAGAGGGGGATGACGGAGCCGGTGAGCGGCGCCTGCAGCGCGAGCGGGCTCCCGGCGGCGGCCGCCACGTCGCCGAGCGCCTGGACGCTGGCGGAGGCGTCGTCGCGCCAGATGACGAAGGAGACGACGAACGAGACGGCGACCGAGATCAGCAGGCCGATCACGGCGTTGAGCAGGTTCCAGGGGTTCAGCCCGTCGATGAACATCGAGATGCTCGCGACGCCGGGGCTGACCAGCGCGAACGCAGCGACCTGCGTGGCGCCGATGTAGGCGCCTCCGACAACGCTGCCCGTGATGACGGAGACGAGGGCGCGCTTGTTCTGCAGCGTGACGCCGTAGAGCGCCGGCTCGGTGATCCCGAAGAGGGCCGAGAGGCCGCCCGAGAAGGCGGTGGCGCGGAGGGTCGCGCTCTTGGTGCGCAGGGCGATCGCGAGGCTGGAGCCGGCCTCCGCCGCGTTGTGGGCGAGCGAGGAGGCGAGGTAGAAGGTGTCCTTCCCCGCGCTGGCCATCGTCGCGATGGTCGGCGGGATGAAGGCCTTGTGCATGCCGACCGAGATGATCAGCGGGAGCACGCCGGCCAGCAGCGCGACGGCCACCCAGCCGAGCGCCCCGTAGAGGCCGATCATCGCGCCGGTGAGCATCGAGCCGAGCCAGTAGCCGAGGGGGCCGAGCAGGAAGATCGTGGCCGGGGCGACGATCACGAGGCACATCAGCGGCACGTAGAACGTGCGGATCGGGCCCCACGAGTGCTTCGTGAAGAAGCGCTCGACGACCGAGAGCAGCAGCACGGCCAGGATGGCCGGGAACACCTGGGCGTTGTAGGCGATGACCGGCACCGGGATGCCGAAGAGCGCGACGCCGCCCTCCTGGTTGAGCAGCGTCGTGAACGCCGGGAAGACCAGGACGCCGACGAGCCCGAGCGCGAGCGGCCGGTTCACGTCGAGCTTCTTCGCGCTCGTGTAGGCGACGAGCAGGGGCAGGAAGCCGAACACCGCGTCCGGGATGGCGGACAGCAGCTTGAAGTTGTCGGAGGCGGGGTCGAGCCAGCCCAGCGCCGAGGCGAGGACGAGGAACGACTTGAAGATGCCGGCGCCCGCGATGGCCGGGATGATCGGCGTGAACACGCTGACCACGAAGTCCATGATCGTCGCGCCGAGGCGCTTGAGGGAGCGCGGCTGCTTCGCCTGCGCAGTCGACGTGGTGGTGCCGCCGCGCAGCTTCTCGACCGCCGCGTACATCTCGCTGACGCCGCTGCCGACGATGACCTGCGTCTGCGGGCCGGTGACGACGCCGATCACGCCGGGCACCGCCTTCAACGCCTCGACGTCGGCCTTCGCGTCGTCCGCCAGCGCGAACCGCAGACGGGTCGAGCAGTGCTGCAGCTTCGCCACGTTGGCGGCGCCGCCGACGTGCTCGAGGATCGCCTTCGCGCTCTCCTGGGTACTCATCGGTACTCCTCCGGGTGTGTGGGGACGCGCGCTTCCCTGCGCTGTGCTGCCCGGCCGTCCGTCGCCGTCCCCGCCCCCTCCGGCACCGTCATCGGTGCTCCGGCGGAGCGTCAGGAGGCGTCCGGGCACAAAAAAAGGACCCGACGACGCTCAATACGCGTTTCGTCGGATCCTGCCTGCACGACCAGTCACATGTCCGAGAGCGAACGTAACACGGGGGCGGGTGGGGCGTCAAAGACGCGGCGGAGCGGCGGGACCGGCCCCGTTCCGGCGTCCTTCGGCTGCTTCACGCTCTCGGAGGACGGCCTCCTCGACGATCCGGACGATCTCGTCGACGTCCTCGTGCTCCCAGAAACGGAGGGAGGTCCAGCCCGCCTCCTGCAAGAGACGGTCGGTGTCGCGGTCGCGTTCACGATTCCTGCTGACCTTCTCCGCCCAGAAGCCGGCGTTGGTCTTCGACACCGTGTGGTGCACGGGGCAGCCGTGCCAGAAGCAACCGTCGAGGAACACCGCGATCCGCTGTTTCGGGAACGCGACGTCGATCGTCCGCCTCGAGGAACCGGGCACCTTGAGTTGGAGGCGATAGCGGAGACCTGCAGCGTGGAGCGCTGATCGGACTCGCAGTTCGACCTTCGTGTCGCGCCCGCGGTTCGAGAGCATCGATCGCCGGACACCGTCGCTCGAGGCCCAGGACATCGGTCGATCGTATTGGGGCCGGGCCTCCATCAGCTGATTTGCGCCGGTAGCTTTGTCACATGACTTCCGGCCCCATCCGCACCCTCGATCTTTTTGCCGGCGCGGGAGGCCTGACCGCCGGTTTCCACGCAGCCTCACCTCGGATCGAGACCGTCGCAGCAGTCGAGTGGGAGATCGCGGCAGCCGCTTCGTTCGAAGCGAACTTCGGTCGCGGGAAGGCCTGGGCCGGCAGCATCCAGAGCTGGTTGGCCGAGTCGGAGATGCCGACGGACATCGACATCGTCATCGGTGGTCCACCCTGCCAGGGCTTCTCGACGCTCGGGAAGCAGGACGTCGAGGACGAGCGCAACGACCTCTGGAGGACCTACGCGGAGACGATCCATCGGGTCCGTCCCAAGTACTTCGTCGTCGAGAACGTCGCCGCCTTCATCAAGTCGCCGCAGTTCCGCGAGTTCGAGGCCGCAGTCCAGCCGGGCGAGATCCTCGAGGACTACGCGTTCGAGTGCCGGATCCTGAACGCAGCGGACTACGGAGCGCCTCAGGCGCGCAAGCGTGCCGTGCTGATCGGACACCGGCGAGACCTCCCTGCGCCGGGCTTCCCTGTCCCTACCCATCTCGGGAACCACCGCACGGTACGAGACGTTCTCATGATGGAGCACCGAGTCTCCTTCGAGACGATCGACGAGCGCAGTCTCGCCGAACGGTCGATCGAGTTCGCGGGCAAGATCTTCAAAGGCCCGTACTCCGGACTCGAGCTCCACACCAGTAGGAAGTACTCACCGCTGTCGCTTCAGCGCTTCGAAGAGATCCCCGCCGGCGGGAACCGTTTCGATCTGCCCTATGAGCTCCAGGCCGACTGCTGGCGGAAGCACCGCACCGGTTCCGCGGATGTGATGGGCAGGCTGCACTGGGACAAGCCCGCGGTCACGATCCGGACGGAGTTCTTCAAGCCCGAGAAGGGGCGGTACCTGCACCCGGAGGCCATGCGGTCGATCTCGCTCTACGAGGCGGCGATCCTGCAGGGATTCCCCACGGACTACAAGTTCGTCGGGTCGCGGACGGCGATCGCGAAGCAGATCGGCAACGCGGTACCGATCCCGCTCGGCGCGGCGATCGCGAAGCAGCTCGTCGAGGTGCTGAACGGTGAAACTCCAGCGGCGCTCGGCCCCGTAGTGTTCCGCCCTCTTGAGCGGGCGTCGGTGCCGCGGGAGGAGCGTGTTCCTCTCTTCTGACCCGGGTGTCTTCTTGAGCATTCGTCCGTTCTGAACGACGCCTGTCGTCGTTATAGGCTTCGAAGATCATCGTCCAACGAAGGATCAGTGGTCTCATCAGCACCGACATGTTCTACGGAATGTTCGCTCTCTACGCTCGTCAAAACGGTGTTGAAGCAGCGGCAGAATCCATGGCGGGCGTCCTGCCGGTCGAGATGCTCTCCGCTCTCCGCGAGCGGTTCGACTCGGACCGAAAGAAGGTCGAGGAGGGCGGACCGGTCATCATTTCCGCGGGTCGTCCCGACTGGTACCCGGGCCCCACGCCGAAGGACAAATTCTGGAACGCCCTCTACCGCCAGTTCCAGTCGGAGGAGTGGAGCGACGAGAGGCTGCTGAGCGTCAATAAATCCTCGAACAAGGTCGTCGCGCACACGGAGCGCACGGACAAATCGAGCTGGAAGACGCGCGGACTCGTGGTCGGGTACGTGCAGAGCGGCAAGACCACGAACTTCCTCGCCACGGCCGCCAAAATGGCCGACCTCGAGTACGGGCTCATCATCGTGCTCTCGGGTATCCACAACGCCCTTCGAAAGCAGACACAGATGCGTCTGGAAGAGGCCCTTGCTGGTGTTCCTGCGAAGGACTGGTTCCGCCTCACCGAACTGAACCGCGACTTCCGCCTGCCCTCGTTCGACGCGGCCGCCCTTCTCTCCGGAAATCAGACCGGCGTCGCGGTGGTGAAGAAGAATGCTTCCGTACTCAGAAAGCTCAAGAAGTGGCTCGAGACGGACGGTGCTCGAACGGCGCTCAAGGAGCGTCCGATGCTGATCATCGACGACGAGGCCGACCAGGCGTCCATCGAGACGAAGACCATCAACCCCCTGATCACCGACCTCCTCAAGCTCGCATCGAAGTCGACTTACATCGGCTACACAGCCACCCCGTTCGCGAACGTCTTCATCGACCCCTACGACACAAGCGACCTCTACCCGCGGGACTTCATCCTCAGCCTGCCCCGTCCCGACGGATACTTCGGACCGGAGAAGATCTTCGGCCGAGATGTCGTCGCCTCCGACCTCGGCCCTTCGGACGAGCCGGAGGACGGATATGACATGGTGCGCATCGTGCCTGACGACGACGTCCCGAAGCTTCGACCTGGGACGAAGGATGCGGCCTCATTCGAACCGGAGCTGACGGCGGGGTTCGCCGACGCGCTCGATTGGTTCTGGCTGGCGACCGCGGTGCGTCGGGCTCGCGGCGACGTCGGCCACAGCTCGATGCTGGTGCACACTTCGGTCAAGACATCGGTCCACGAAGCCTTCAAGCCGATGATCGAGGAATATCGCGCTGCAACCGCGACCGGACTCGCGAGAGACGACTCGGCAACCGCGAGACGTTTGGAGGAGGCCTGGGAGCGCGAGAGCCGCCGGGTACGGCCCGTTTCCGCCGATCGCGCAGTATTCACGTTCGCAGAGCTTCTGCCGTTCCTCCGACGCGCTGTCGATGACTCCAGAGTCGTACTCGACAACTTCCGCAGCACTGACCGACTCGATTACAACGCAGAAGCATCACAGGTCGTCATCGCCGTCGGAGGCAACACCCTCTCGCGTGGTCTGACGCTCGAGGGCCTCGTCGTGAGCTTCTTCGTGCGAGCTGCCGGGACCTACGACACCCTGATGCAGATGGGACGGTGGTTCGGGTATCGGACCGGGTACGAGGAACTACCCCGCATCTGGATGACGGGCGAGCTGCGCGAGAACTTCCGCCATCTGTCCCGCGTCGAGTACGAGATGCGGGACGACATCGACCGCTTCCAACGGGAAGACATCACCCCTGCGCAAGCCGCGGTGCGCATCAGCACTCATCCGGCGTTACGAATCACTGCGAAAATGGGAGCAGCGTCGCCCCTGTTCGTCTCGTTCGAGGGTCGTCGCTTCCAGACCCGGTACTTTCGCAATCGTGACGACCAGTGGCTCAAGCAGAATCTGGCTGCTGCCGGCGATCTGTTGAAAAGCTGCGCAGAGGAGAACCTCACCTTGGGGACGAGCACGATCGGAGCTCGGCTTTATCGTGATGTACCCGTGCACCTCGTCCAGCGTTTCCTCGGCGCCTACTCCGTCCATGAAGATTCGAAAGATGTCGATACGGCGTTGATGAGCGAATACATCGCCCGCAGCAACGCCTCATCCGAGAGCTCACTTCACAGGTGGTCCGTCGCGATCGTGGAGTCTCCGAACGGCAAGGAGACGACCGTCGGCGATTTGAGCGTGCGCATGGTGACTCGAGGTGTAGTGGATGATAAGGACTACCCACACCCGGGGCGAGCAGACATCAAGACGCTGATGAGCAAAGAAGATCGCGTACTCGATCTCGACATCTCGAGAGCGAAGGCGCGTGAGCTGGCCGAGAAGAAGCTGGATCTGCACCGTAATGAGGACGGTGTTCTGAAGTACCAAGGTCTCCTCGTTCTTTATTTCATCGACCCCAATGGGGGGGCAGAAGGGGGCCAGCAGCGGCAGCGACTGTCGATGAACGCGGTCGAGACGCCTGTAGGCATTGGCGTCGTCTTCCCCAGTCAGTCCTCGTCAGAGCTGCGAGTCGCTGCTTCGAAGGTGTCGGTCGACCTGTCCGCGATGGAGATCGAGACGCCGGACGACCGTGCAGAAGGTATCGGCGAAGACACGGAGACGGAATCGCCGGCGTGAGTCCCCGATCCTCCACGGCCGGCGCTTGGGCCGTGCTCAGCCGACCCTCCGAGAGCCGTTTCGAGTCCTACTCACTCAGAGAGGTCGGCGCTAGGCACGTCCGCGCCGCCCTCGACGACGAAGGTCACCGCCATCTCCTCGTTCCGCTCAAGGCGAGACCGAAGCAGCTTCCGCAGAACGGCGAGGTGGTGGTCTTCGACGTGTTGCCCCTGGCCTTCGGCGACGAGACAGGCCTCGTCCTCGACATCGCCTGCACGGACGTCTCCGTGCACGGTGAATTCGACCTATTGATCGATGAGGTGACCGACTCGATCGAGACGCTCGAAACGGCCGGTGCGGCAGCGCTGGATGCCGTCGACCGTTGGCGGCGCCTTCTGGCTCTTCAGCGCACGAAACGGCTGTCGTTCATCGAGCAGATGGGTCTCGCAGCCGAGCTGATGTTGCTGGAGCACGCACTGAGCATCGACGCGACTTCGATCCCGTCCTGGCGCGGCCCGTTCCGAGAATCGCATGACTTCGAATTCGCCCGCGACTGCATAGAAGTCAAGGCTCTGGCCGGTGCCGCGACCGTCGAGATACACGGGCTCGAGCAGTTGTCGGAACACGAGGCGAAGAACCTTCATCTCGCTCTGGTCGAAGTTGCCGAAGCAGACGACGGGGCGACAGTCATCGAGACGGCCCGACGCCTACGCGATCGGTACGGCGACGATCTCCATAGCCCCCTGTCCGCGGCTCGCCTCGACCTGGAGCAGGATGACAGCACTCTCGCGCGATTCGTCACCGGCTTCGTGATTGTGATTCGGGTCACCGGTGACACACCACGATTGAGTGTGTCCGAAGGTGCGTCCTCGGAGGACTTCTCCGGAGTGAGCTATTGCATTCGGACGGCGGCTCTCCTGCCCTACAGCTCGGGACAAGATCTCGACACACTCCTGAAAGAGGTCCTCCATGCCTGAGTGGTGGTCACAGCGTTTCGCGCCCGAAGGATCGGCGGCCGCCGACGGCATCAAGAAGCAGCTCGGTCAGCCGCGGCTCGACCCGCTGACCGTCCTGGCTCGCGAAGCCGCGCAGAACAGCTGGGATGCTCGGGCCGGCCGAGAAGTGCGATTCAACATCGACATCTCGCGCCTCGGGGACCGCGCGGACGTGTGGCGGGATCGCTTCCAGTCGAATCTTCCGAGCGCGAGCGGTCTCTTCAATTCGACCGAGTGGAACGCCGACACTCTGGTGATGACCGTGAGCGACAGAGGGACGGTCGGTCTCGGTGGTCCCACCCGCGCCGATCTCCGTGTGGAGCAGGACGAACGTCCTGACTTCGTCCAGTTCCTCCGCAACGTCGGAGAACCCCGCAATCAGTCCCTGGGTGGGGGCACCTACGGTTTCGGGAAGGGCATCTATTACTCGGTGAGCAAGGCGAGCGCGATCCTCGTCGATACTCACGCGGTCGACCGCAAGGCGGGGCGGCGCGTCATGGGTGCGGCGATGACGCACAAGTGGGAAGACGGCGACGAGGTCTACACCGGGCGTCACTGGTGGGGTGACATCGTGGGCGGCGTTCCCGACCCGGTCACCGGTGAAGAGGCTGCAGCTCTGTCCTCCGAACTCGGTCTTCCCGGTTTCGCCGAGGGAGAGCACGGCACGGACGTGATCATCATCGATCCGAGCCTCGGAATGTTCGACACGGACCGAGACCGCACGGTCGAAGAGGCGATAGCATATCTGCGCTCATCGATGGTGTGGCACCTGTGGCCGAAGACGATCGAAGCTCAGGAGGGCGTCGTTCTCCTCTCGACGAGTGTCAATGGGCTAGTCGACCAGGTCCCGTCCGCCGATCGGATCCCCTCGATGCAGGCGTTCGTCATCGCTCTCGAGAAGGCCCGCCGACAGGAAGGCCAGAAGTACGAGCGGAAGCGCGAGCCGTTCGACGTAGGCGTGTTGGCTCTCCAGATCTCGGAGGCGCATCCCTCCGACTCTGAGGAGTTCGGTGCTGCCTGCCCTCTCGAAGGTCCGAGGCGTCACGTCGCCCGCATGAGGCAGGTCGAGCTCGTGGTCGACTACTTCGTCGGCGAGGAACATCCTGATCCTCGATTCGGCTACGCCGGTGTGTTCATCGGCTCCGAAGAAGCGGACGAGGTCTTCGGGCGAGCGGAGCCGCCGACACACGATGCGTGGGTCCTCGCCGGTCTTCGGGGTACAGATCTCGGCGTCGTCCGTGATCTCGGTCCGTTCCTCCGCGCGCGCATCCAGAACGAGGTGAACCCTCGGCGAGCGTCGAAGGCGAAGTCCGAGACCGCCGGTCTGGGCCGCCTGGCAGCTCGTCTGGGTTCGGTGACCAGGAGTTTCTCCGGTACCGGCGCAGGCGCGGACGGACCGAGCACCACCGGCGGCGGTAGCGAGGGAGAGGGCAGTGGTGGGGGTGGCGGGTCCCGAAAGAGACGTGCCGCGAAACCCCGGTTCGTCGAAGGCCCTGACGTAGTCGTGGAGAACGACACTGCTTTTCTTCGGGCGCTCGTCGAGGTGCCGAGTAGCGACGAGGGACAGAGCGTGATCGCCACCGCTCAGATCGTGCTCGAGAGCGGTGGAACGGAGGAGGACCCACCGGAGGGGACGGCCGGACCAGAATTCGAATGGCGAAGCGAGCAGGACGATCTCCTCATCGCGGGACCGATACTTCCTTCGGCTCCTGACGCCGGTGAGCGATGGTGGCTGACCGCCACTGTCGTCGACGACGCGGCAGTACGCCTGTCCGTGGATTGGAACAACTGACGTGGTCGACTCTGTCGCGCCCTACAGGACCCCCCGACCAGGGACGATCAAGTGGTCACTGCCTGATCTCCTCGACGGGGACGCCTGGATCCCGCTCGGTGAAGAGATCGAGGGGTGGGACCCTTCCATGGATCTGACTATCCGCGGTTCCGTGGAGATGGATCCTCAAGCCGTCGAGACCGAGACGGGCCTCGGCCTGGACGAGATGGCGCTCGTCGTCTCCTGGTCCTGCTCATCCAGTCGATTCCGAGCCGCCGCTCCTCGACAAGCCCTGACCCGAAGCGGAGTCACTCACTTCATCGTGACACTGCCGGGCGATCGCCTGGACGGGAACGTCGAGGTCACCACCGCGGTCGTGGCGCTGCCCCGTGCAGACGTCGGCGCCGGAACGGCACGTCGACGGGGATCCGTCCTCACCGACCGCCGTTTCACCGTCGCGCTCGAGGGCACCGTCGGAATGTTCCCGGTGGAGATCGTCGACTTCGCCAAGACGCGGTTGCCGAACAAGGCGAGCTGGCACCTCGAGACGTCTCAGGAGCTGGACCAGACCTTCTTGGCGGGATTCCGCCTGCAGATCAATGAGCGTGATTCCGAACTGACGAAGGCGATCGGCTCTCGCAACCCGAGTGATCGCGAACGGATGCTGCTCGACGCGCTCGAAGAGGGCGTGCTCGGGCTTCTTCTCGAATCCGCGTCGATGCTCCAGCACGAGCTGACCGCGGAATCGTCGTGGGAGGACGACACTGTCGGCCACGTCCTACATTCCCTCCTCACCCGCGCGGATGATCTCGGATCCGTGCCGACCGTTCCGGCGGAACTGGCCATGTGGCGTTCCTCGATCATGTCCAAGGTTCGCGGTCTCGGGGTAGGGCGGCAGATCGCATGATCATCTGGCCCCGACTGAGTAGAGCAGTCGCATCCGGTGAATGGGAACGGGTGAAGAGCGCGAAGGCGGCGACCGGCTCTTCCCTCCTCCGTGACGTGCAGTGGCGAGCAATCGGTAATCGCGCGGACGAACAGGAGTTTGCGCGGCTCCGCGAGCGAATGACGGAGCTCGCGCAGAGCCACGGTTACCCCGAGTCGACGTCGTCGGACGCGCTCGGGCGCTTCGACCGCGAAGCAGCCTTCGTTGTCAGAGAACTCGTGGACGTCCCTTTCGCGGAGGCGGCCGCCGGCGACGTCTGGTCCTTCGTCGCGTTCGCCGTCCTACCCGAATTGACGGAGTGGCGCTTCGGCCGGAAGAACAAGGAACGTTGGATCGGCAGCGACCTGACCCGTCACACGTGGGCTCGACTCTGGTGGCAGGGTGAGGCCTTCCGCCCTGAACCGGAGCTTCTCCGTCAGCTCTCCGAGAGCGATCTGAATCAGCTCTTCGAACGGCGATCGATCGGAGGTGACGGCCCCCTGGTCCGCGCTCTGGCTCGGTCCTTCGCGGACGTCTCCGACGAGCGCCGAGCTGTCGTTCGGGACACGACGAAGAGGATTAGGCGACTCCTCGCCTTCGTGCAGTCCTCAGCTCTCGAGCCGGATGAGATCAGGACTCTCGTAGAAGAGGTGGTGCAACTCTCGACGGCAGCGGTCACCGGAACGGCAGCGGTCACGAAGGATCAGCAGACAGCGAGCGGCGCGGGTTCGGCAGAGGTCGTCCCCGACGCAGACGTTCCCGATCGGGCACTCGGTCTCGTCGAACCGTCCTACCTCGCCTACAGCCGCCCGGCTGCGCTTTCGGCCACTCAGCTCCTCGAGTCCTCCGCACTCGAAGACATGATCGAGAGCGCCGTCGCGATAGAGGGCCCTGTTCTGCAGTCGAGGCTGCGTCGACTGATCGCAGGAGCGGTCGAGGACGAATCGATCCTCGGTTCCGCAGACGCGGCGATGGGCTCCGCCATCGAGGCGTTGCTCGAAGCACGTCGAATCGAGGCCGACGACTTCGAACTCCCTGGGTTGGGCTCCCAGCGAGCACTACGAGTGGTCGGGACTTCAGACGTCCGAGTGCGTCCGCTCGGTGCGCGACGTCTGCTGGAGGTACCCCTGCGCGAGGCGCTCGCAGCCGCCCGCCTCGCACCGGAAGACAATCAGACGAGCCGGATGGAGCATCTCCTCGCCTTCTACGGCCTTCACGACATCGACGTGCTCGATCGAATGGTCCTGCTGCAACTCGCGAACGCCGGCATTTGAAGAAAGTGATGCTGCGCTCTACGAGCGGGAGGCCATTCCCCTCCCAGTTCCGTGCGGGAAGCTCGAACGCCTCTATCGATGTCTTGACATTTTCTTATGTCGGTGGCTGATGCCAACGATCCGGTGTGTGCCGGGTCCTCGCCACAGAGCATCGGCGGATTGAATCTCTCAGCCTGTCACTCTTGCCTCATGGCGCCGGAGACGTCATGTGAGTCGATGAATCTGCTTCTCGACCGCAACGCGCTGGTCGGCTCGAACGACTTCTTCGATCCACTCGTATCTGCAGCTCACGCTACCGCCATAGCCACCGCCGAGATGTATTGAAAGCAGATCCCGACTTACCCACTACCAGGATCGGCCAGGAGGAACAGCATTTATCATATTTGATCCACTTGCAACAGTCGTCGACTTCGGCGCGGTCGAGCCGGTCGAATGAACCCCAGCTGATCCTTTGAGTAGTTCTGCGTAATTTCAGCCCTAGCGCTTTGATCTGGCGATAGTCACCAATATACTCGAACGATGTCATTCACTGTGAAAGAAGCTCAGCCGCGTCCGGGTTGGTTCGCTCGACGCGAATCGCATCAACACTTCGCGAACGGGCTTCGTGTGGCTGTCAATGTGTTCGGTATCGTTTCTTTCGGAATTGGAGTTGCAGCGGTTTTTCGCGCACAAACGCCTGAAATCGGGGGCACCGCGCTTGTCACGCTCGGTGCAGTTGCGGTCCTACTCGCCGCGATCGGGAGGTTTCCTGACCGATTCAGCGTGGGTCAGTGGGAGGTCGAGTTCAAACGTGATTCCTTGGAAGAAATCTTAAGCATAGTGAAGGCGGAAGCTCCCGACATTTTCGATCAGGTCGCCGCGCTAGCACGAGGAGGAACGCGCACTCCTGACGCCGTCGATGCGGCCGTCAAAACGGCTGAGGCGTCTGGTGAGGACGAGAAGTCCTTCGAGAACGAGTTAATCGACCAGAATTCGGCTGGGCGTTTAGATCTACCCGATCTTCGAACAGAGGTCGACGTATCCGTACCTTCGAAGGGGAGGCCGCCTCGCGTTGACGCAGTTTTCTCATTGCGAGGAAAGTCGGTGGCAGTCGAATTCAAGAACAACTGGACTCGATCGATCTCGAACTTAACTCGTCAGCGATTGAATCGCGTTCTTACTAGTCCGGACTTTATCGCCGCCGCTGTTGTCGTCCCGCGGCAGTTCATGCGGGCGGCGGTGCTGGATATTGACGACCGCCGGATTGTGGTCGTATCCCCCGATCAGGTACACGACCTGGTACGCATAATCGAAGCGCAACTCGACTCCCTCAGGTGATAACCTGAGCTTCGACGTCAGAACTGTGCCCCACTTGGAGGTTTCGACGCCTGGACCACCGGCCTTCGTAGACGCGACTCCTTTGGTAGACGCGCCTTCGAGCTTCAACCGACGCCTAGTCCACCGTCACGATCGCTAGCCTGCAAGAGCCCGCCCCACGAGCTGCTCAATAGACCCGCAGTACAGCGCCGCGGCCCGCGGTAGCCACTCCCTATGGCCTGATTCGTGTCGTCCGAGGCGGCAACGATGATTCATCGGGTCCCTAGCGGACACCATGCGCTGCCCGTCCGAGACCTCCTATGCTCTGTGGTGCTAAGCCCAGCCAAGGGCGACGACGAGCCGGGAGTTGTTGGTCGCGGAGACAACGTCGTAGGGGTCGATCGGAGTGCCTGGGCGAGTCCGTCTCGGGTGTCCTGCGGGCGTGAAGCCTGGTCGAGCGAGGCTCTCGCTGGCTAGTGCTGCTCACCGAGATCTCGATGCGCCGCGCTACGCGGGCTACTCGAACAGCACTTTTCTCGCGAGGCGGGCTGATTGTCCAACAAGCCGTTAGCTGCGCGGGCTTCTGGATCGATCGTTCCGCTCAATTCAGTCCATCCAGCGACGACTGACGAAGGGCCTGTCCGGTGCGCGCTGCCTTCGATCTCTTGCGATTTGGGAGGTCTCTGATATCTAATGACTCAAGAAGTGCCATCTGTTTTAGCGAAGGAGACATCATGCGAGTCAACGCGTACTACTCCATTAATCCAAGCGACCCGGACGTGCACCACGTGCACTCTGATTGCCCGACCGGCCAACAGATTCCTGCCGCGAACAGGCGACAGGGCACCAGCGGCTATCGCCAGTGTCGGACTTGCGCCTCGATGTAGGTAAGGGATCTGCAAACTGAAGAGAAGCTCGTCCTCGCGATTCGTCAGCCCTAAAGGCGAGTCGCGAGGACGAGCGCGAAACCGTCATACCCCGAGTCGCCGTCGGCCGCGACGACCGGCGCCGTCGCCCGCGCCGTCCCACAACCGGATCGCCGAACGCGGCACGGGCCCAACGACATACAGGCCCCACGCGAAATCCACCGGAGTCCCGTCGAAGCTTCGACGAGCACCACGTGAGTCGGCGCCGACGGGTCGATCGAGGCCCCTCTCAGCTCCGCGATTCTGGTCTGCGCAACCGACATCTGTCGCCCGCGCCACGCCCAGGCTTGACCGAGGGGCAGTCGAGGTGTTCCGTGCGCCGCGACGAAGATCAGGCCCGACGCGAGCAGGAACGCGAGGACGGCGGCCACTGCGCCGATCGCGGGGATCGACCAAATGCGACGCGACCTGTTCGGTCGGATGAGTGCGATGACCGTCACCAGGAAGGTCAGAGTGACGACTCCTGGGACGAGCGCGGTCGTCGCGTTCAGGAGCCCGTAGTTGCATTCGCCGGAGGCTCCGCCGCACCGATCGACCGCCAGGTGGTCGACCAGGACGAAGAAGGACAGGACGACACCGAGGACGAGCAGGAGGACGAGCAGCAGGATCGCGGTAACGCGGTCCGCGCGGGCGGAGAGGCGGCGGCGGGGCGGCGGCGACTCGGGGTATGACGGTTTCGCGCTCGTCCTCGCGACTCGCCTTTAGGGCTGACGAATCGCGAGGACGAGCTTCTCTTCAGTTTGC
>NZ_PSUU01000021.1:0-63753 GCF_002932015.1 Rathayibacter sp. AY1H3 | reverse complement strand
CGACCGGGGCCGCCCTATCCTTGACGGGTGAAGCCACAGGAGCCGGCGGGCGTCGGACGCGCGGAGCGCACGCTCGCCTACATGTTCATCGCGATCATCGTCGTGACGGTCCTCGCGTTCCTCGCGATCCTGGTCGCCCCCGCGCTCGGGATCCGCGAGTACGCCGGCCCGTTCTGGCAGTTCGTCTTCGCCGTGCCGCTGGTGGGCCTGCCCATCGCGTTCCTCATGATGATCGCGATGCTCATCGTGGGGGTCCGGCGCCGCCGCGCGCAGTCCTGATCGGACGCGCTCTCCTCCTGCCGCACCGCCTCCGATCCGGCGTTCCCCGCCGCCGAGCCGGCACCGAGCGCCCGGACAACCGACTCCCAGACTCCGTACAGCCGACGGCCAGATACTGTCCTGCATGGACGGACCCCGCATTCTCATCGTCGACGACGAGCCCAACATCAGAGACCTGCTCACCACGAGCCTCCGCTTCGCCGGCTTCGCCGTGCGTGCGGTCGGCAACGGGGCCCAGGCGATCTCGGCGGTCCTCGAGGAGGAGCCGGACCTGATCATCCTCGACGTGATGCTCCCGGACATGAACGGATTCGGCGTGACCAAGCGCCTCCGCTCGGCCGGGTACACCTCCCCCATCCTCTTCCTCACGGCGAAGGACGACACCGAGGACAAGATCACGGGCCTCACCGTCGGCGGTGACGACTACGTCACGAAGCCGTTCAGCCTCGACGAGATCGTCGCGCGCATCAAGGCGATCCTCCGCCGCACCATGCACGCCGAGGAGGACGCCGTCATCCGGGCCGGCGAGCTGACGATGGACCAGGACACGCACGAGGTCCTCGTCGGCGACGAGCCGGTGGAGCTCAGCCCCACCGAGTTCAAGCTGCTCCGCTACCTGATGCTCAACCCGAACCGGGTGCTCAGCAAGGCGCAGATCCTCGACCACGTCTGGGAGTACGACTTCAACGGCGATGCGGGCATCGTCGAGTCCTACATCTCGTACCTGCGACGTAAGCTCGACACGCATTCGGAGGAATCGCTCATCCAGACCAAGCGAGGATTCGGATACATGCTGAAGGTCGCGAAGGCCTAGCCTCCGCCACCTCGGCGCCACCTCCCGCCGGAGGCGCGGCGCCCGCCGATCCCGAGGGAGTTCCACCGCCATGCACCAGGGTCTGGCCGAGCGGTGGAACTCGATTTCGTTGCGCACCAAGATCACCGCGGTCACGGTCCTCCTGCTCACGCTGGGACTCCTCGTCTCCGGGATCGGGACGATGACGATGCTGAAGCCGCAGCTCGTCGCCCAGCTCGACGCGCAGCTGGCCGACCAGGTCCAGCGGACGGCGAGCGACCTCTCCGTCAACGACCTCGCCGCGATCGACGAGTCCAAGGCCGACTTCGGCGCCGTCTACGACCAGTACGGCACGCTCGACAACACGAACGCGTCCGGCGCGGCCGACCCCGCCTTCCCGCAGACCTTCACCCTCGAGCAGGCGCTGCAGGGCGGCGACAAGCCGATGGAGATCTGGAGCTCCAACGGCAAGGTCGAGTACCACGTCATGTCGACGGTGTTCACGAGGGGCACCGAGTACCAGACGCTCCTGCTCGCGGTGTCGACCCGCAGCGTCGACGTCATCATGACGACGTACCTCACGATCTTCCTCGGCTTCGGAGTCGCGATCGTCGTGATCGGCGCACTCCTCACCCGCCTGCTGGTCACCACCACCTTCGCCCCGCTGCGCGAGGTCGAGCAGACCGCCGCCGCCATCGCCGACGGCGACTTCAGCCAGCGCCTGGACGGCACGACACCCAACACCGAGGTCGGACGCCTCAACCGCTCCCTGAACGCGATGCTCGGGCGGATCGACTCCGCCTTCCGCGACCGCGCCCGCACGATCGACCAGATGCGCCGCTTCGTCGGCGACGCCAGCCACGAGCTGCGCACCCCGCTGGTCTCCGTCCGCGGCTACGCCGAGCTGTACCGGATGGGCGCTCTGCAGACGCCCGAGGCCGTCGGCCAGGCGATGGAGCGCATCGAGAAGGAGGCGATCCGGATGGGCGGCCTGGTCGAGGACCTCCTCGAGCTCGCCCGCCTCGACGAGACGAAGCCTCTCGCACTCGCGCCCGTCGATCTGATGCCGCTCGCCCGCGACGCCGCGATGGACGCGATGGCCTCCTGGCCCGACCGCGACTTCGGCGTCGAGACCCGCGACGACACCCCCGTGGAGACGCCCGCGCTCGAGCCCGACGAGGCCGGCGCCTCCGCCACTCAGACCATGGAGCTGACGAACCCCGGGCTCACCGGCCCGATCGCCGCGGCAGGAGCGAGGCTCGCCCGATTCCGCCGGCGTCCGCGCCGGGTCAACGCCGAGGAGATCGCCGCCGGCACCGCCACCGCCCCCGAGGAGCCGGGCGTGCCCGCGATGGTGATGGCGGAGGAGAACAAGATCCGCCAGGTCCTGACGAACCTGATCGGCAACGCCGTCCGCTACACGCCCGAGGACACTCCGATCGAGATCGGCGTCGCCGTCGACCGCTCCCGCCGCCTCGCCCTGCTGGAGGTCATCGACCACGGCGAGGGCATCCCGCCGCAGATCCGCGAGAAGATCTTCCAGCGCTTCTGGCGCGCGGACACGTCGCGGACCCGCGAGACCGGCGGCAGCGGCCTCGGACTGGCGATCGTGTCCTCGATCGTCGCCGCGCACAAGGGCCGCGTGGACGTCGTCGAGACGCCGGGCGGAGGCGCGACCTTCCGCGTCGCGCTGCCGCTGCTCACGGTCGGCCAGAACGGCGAGACCTCCCCCGCCTCGGTCTGATCCGCACCGCGGTCCGTCCTTCCTCGGGGGCCCCTTCGGTCCGAGCTCTCCCGTCGACGTCCGCGAGCGGCACAGATCGATCCGCCCGAGCGACCGTGACCTCGCCCACCCGGCCCGCACGGCCGCGCACGGCCGCGCACGGCTCACTCTCTCCTCTTGGGGACCAACGGGCGGCGAGCCCGCCCGGACCGCTGGAGATGACACCCGACGCTCGACGGATGCCGCGTCGCCGGCTCTTGCAGAGTCGCCGTCCGCATCCGTTCGGCCGACGACATCTCCGCCCCGACCCCGTACGTCGCGACCCGCACCGGCGCACCCCACGCGCTTCTGGTGCCGGTGTCCGCTGAGGAGACCGAGGCGGCGCGGAGTGCGGTGCCACCGCAGGAGGACCGCCGTTGTGGTCGCGGAGCGGATTCAGAACCACCTGCCGGTTCGGTCGCCTGCTGCTCGCTCAGATGCCTCCGGAAACGCCGAAGGCGGCTCCCCCGGAGGGGAACCGCCTTCTGCGTGGTGGGGGGACGGACTAGAAGTCCATGCCTCCGGTGGGGTCGCCGCCCGCGGCGACCGGGTTCTTCTCGGGCTTGTCGGCGACGACGGCCTCCGTGGTGAGGAAGAGACCGGCGATCGACGCCGCGTTCTGCAGAGCGGAGCGCGTGACCTTGACCGGGTCGATGATGCCCGCGGCGATGAGGTCGACGTACTCGCCGGTCGCGGCGTTGAGGCCGTGTCCGGTGGGCAGCTCGCGGACCTTCGCAGCGACGACGCCGGGCTCCATGCCCGCGTTGAGGGCGATCTGCTTGAGCGGGGCGTCGATGGCGACCTTGACGATGTTCGCGCCGGTCGCCTCGTCTCCGACGAGCTCGAGCTTCTCGAAGGCGAGCTTGCCGGCCTGGATGAGGGCGACGCCACCACCGGCGACGATGCCCTCCTCGACGGCGGCCTTCGCGTTGCGGACGGCGTCCTCGATGCGGTGCTTGCGCTCCTTGAGCTCGACCTCGGTCGCCGCTCCGGCCTTGATGACCGCGACGCCGCCGGCGAGCTTCGCGAGGCGCTCCTGGAGCTTCTCGCGGTCGTAGTCGCTGTCGGTGTTCTCGATCTCGCCGCGGATCTGCGCGACGCGGCCGGCGATGGCCTCGGCGTCGCCGGCACCCTCGACGATCGTGGTCTCGTCCTTGGTGATGACGACCTTGCGGGCCGAGCCGAGCAGGTCGAGGGTGACGTTCTCGAGCTTGAGGCCGACCTCCTCGGAGATGACCTGGCCGCCGGTGAGGATCGCGATGTCCTGGAGCTGCGCCTTGCGACGGTCGCCGAAGCCGGGGGCCTTGACGGCGACCGACTTGAAGATGCCGCGGATCTTGTTGACGACCAGGGTCGCCAGCGCCTCGCCGTCGACGTCCTCGGCGATGATCAGCAGCTGCTTGCCCGCCTGGATCACCTTGTCGACGACCGGGAGCAGGTCCTTGATGTTCGAGACCTTGGAGTTGACGATGAGGATGTAGGGGTCCTCGAACACCGCCTCCTGGCGGTCGGGGTCGGTCACGAAGTACTGCGACAGGTAGCCCTTGTCGAAGCGCATGCCCTCGGTGAGCTCGAGCTCGGTGCCGAAGGTGTTCGACTCCTCGACGGTGACGACTCCCTCCTTGCCGACCTTGTCGATCGCCTCGGCGATGATCGCGCCGATCTCGGGGTCCGCGGCGGAGATGGAGGCGGTCGCCGCGATCTCCTCCTTGGTCTCGATCGCCTTCGCGCCGGCGATGAGCTCGGCGGTGACGGCCTTGACGGCCTTCTCGATGCCCTTCTTGAGGCTGATCGGGTCGGCGCCGGCCGCGACGTTGCGCAGGCCCTCGCGGACGAGCGCCTGAGCGAGGACGGTCGCGGTGGTGGTTCCGTCGCCGGCGACGTCGTCGGTCTTCTTGGCGACCTCCTTGACGAGCTCGGCGCCGATCTTCTCGTACGGCTCGTCGAGCTCGATCTCCTTGGCGATGGAGACGCCGTCGTTCGTGATGGTGGGAGCGCCCCACTTCTTCTCGAGGACGACGTTGCGGCCGCGCGGGCCGAGGGTCACCTTGACCGCGTCGGCCAGAGTGTTGAGTCCACGCTCGAGGCCGCGGCGGGCTTCTTCGTCAAAAGCAATGATCTTGGCCATGTGTGTTTCTCGTCCCTCCCGGACGTCGTGAAATGTCTGTGCTGGCACTCGACCGGAGCGAGTGCCAAGGTCGATTCTGGCACTCGCGGTGGACGAGTGCAAGCGACCGGCACGCGCTCCGACACGAAGGAGCCGCCGCCCGCACGAGGCGGACGACGGCTCCCGGGAGGCTCGGTGGTCAGGCCGGGCGGACCGATTCGGCCTGGGGGCCCTTCGACCCCGTGCCGACCTCGAACGCGACCTGCTGCCCCTCCTCGAGGACCTTGTACCCCGACATGTCGATCGCGGAGTAGTGGACGAAGACGTCCTGTCCGCCGCCGTCGACCGTGATGAAGCCGTAGCCCTTCTCAGCGTTGAACCACTTGACGGTTCCGTTCGCCATCTCTGTACTCCCCAGTGCTGTGATGCCCGCGGCACGAGCGATGTGCTGGTGCCTGGTCAGGAATACTAATCCGGCTATCGGCCCCGGGAGGGGCTGGAAAGGGCCTCGCGGGGAAGAGTTGCCCGGGATTCAACACGGAGGAAACGTGCCCGTAACAGAGGGCCCCGATCAGCCCTGCTCGGAGGCGTAATCGGCCCCCAGGACCACGACGACGGAGCCCGTCTCGACGAAGTCCTGCGAGAGCAGGACGGTCCCCGTTCCGAGCGAGTCGACGAGACCGAGGGCCGCTCCCTCGAGCGCTGGGTCGGTGTAGTAGACGGTCGTGGCGGCGATGTCCTCGGTGTTCGCGTTCGCGACGGTCGGGACGCTCCATCCGGCCGTCGTCAGGGCGTCGCCGGCGCTGGCGGCGAGTCCGACGGTGGCGGTGCCGTTGAGGACGGCGACGGCGAGATCGGGATCGAGCGTCGCGGCTGCGGTCGGGGTCGCCTCCGCGGTCGCGGTCGGCGGAGTGAAGACATCCGTGAACTGCACCCGGTCGTCGATGACCAGCAGCCCGATGAAGCCGAGCAGGACGATGACTCCGGTGGCGAGGGCGGCCCAGGCGAGGGCGACGGCGCGGGCGTGAGGGGCCGGCGGCCGGCGGTGGGCGCCGACGCGCGCCTCCGTCGCCGGGACCTCGTCGAAGCGGTCTCTCGGGTGCGTGTTCGACATCGGGGGTACGGCCGGCCTTCCGTTGGTGGACTCGAGCAGCTCGTCTACTCGAGGCGCCCGAGGCGTCGCGAGGCGCGGGCGCCGGCGCGCTGGTCGCGGATGCGCTGCAGCCGCGTGACGAGCATCGGGTCGTGCGCGAGGGCGGCCGGAGAGGCGAGCACCGCGCTGAGCACCTGATAGTAGCGGGCGGCCGACAGTCCGAACTGGGAGCGGATCGCGTCGTCCTTGTCCCCGGAGCGGGCCGTCCACTCGCGCTCGAAGGCGAGCACCCGCAACTCGCGCTCGGACAGACCGGTGCCCGGTCTCGGGTCCGTCGTCCTGCTCATCCGTCCAGGGTAGGCAGGCCCACGGCCGCCGCCGGGGAGGCGCTCCGAACACCTCGTGACCGTGTCGCGGCATGGAGGCGGGGAGTCTCCTCCACAGCCCGCGGAGGCGGAATGGAGCCGTCGCCCCGGGGGTTGGACCAGGTGGAGGGGCGCGACCGCCCCCGTACACTGACGAGGATTCCGAGGGAGACCCATGTCGTCGTATTCCGTGAACAAGTCCGACGCCGAGTGGCGCGAGGAGCTCGACCGCGACCAGTACGCGGTCCTGCGCGAAGCGGCCACCGAGCGCCCGTGGACCGGCGAGTTGCTCGACGAGCACCGCTCCGGCCTCTACACCTGTGCCGCCTGCAGCGCCGAGCTCTTCAAGAGCGGCACCAAGTTCGACTCCGGCTGCGGCTGGCCGAGCTTCTACGAGTCCGTGAACCCGGACGCGGTCCAGCTGATCGAGGACAGCACCCTCGGCATGGTCCGCACCGAGGTCCGCTGCGCGAACTGCGGATCCCACCTGGGACACGTCTTCCCGGACGGCTTCGGCACGCCCACCGGCGACCGCTACTGCATGAACTCGATCGCCCTGAACTTCCAGGCCGAGGGCGAGTGACCGTGTCCTCCTCCCCCGTGCTCGAGGCCGTCCTCGCGCGCCGATCGCGCTCGAAGGTGACGCCGGAGGCTCCGGGGCACGACGAGATCGCGGCGTTCGTCTCGGCGGCGTCGCGTCTCGCCGATCACAGCTCGCTGCGCCCGTGGCGGGTCATCGAGATCCGCGGCGCCGCCCGCGACCGGGTCGGCCGCAGCTTCGCGGTCGCCTCGGGCGCGAAGAAGGACCCGCGGAAGTACATCGAGAAGACGCACCGCGCCTCCCTGCTGCTGGCCGTCGTGGTCAGCGTCAAGAAGTCGAAGGTGCCGGCCTGGGAGCAGGAGGCCGTCGCCTCGGGCGTCGCCCACCTCCTGAGCCTGCTGCTCGACGAGGCGGGCTGGGGCGTCTTCTGGCGCACCGGCTCCTACACGCGCGACAAGGCCGTGCGGAAGGCGCATCGCCTCGAGAAGGGCGAGGAGCTGCTCGGCTGGCTCTACGTCGGCCGTCCCGACGGGAAGATCGGCGGCCCCAAGCGTCCCGCTCCCGCCGAGCGGCACCTCAGCATCCTCGAGCCGTGAGACGCGGCGGGCCCGGATCCGGCCGGATCCGGGCCCGCGATAGGGTGGCCGGGCGCGCGAGCGCACCTGCCGACGTGGCGCAATTGGTAGCGCACCCGACTTGTAATCGGGCGGTTACGGGTTCAAGTCCCGTCGTCGGCTCAGGAGAGAAGAAGGCCCCGACCGCTGTATGCGGTCGGGGCCTTCTGCATGCGCGGGGCTCGTGCGCGTCCGGGGCTCAGCCCGCGGCGGCCGGAGTCGGCTCGGAGGAGGCCGGAGCCTCGGTGGAGACCGGGGCGTCGCCGGGAGCCGGGGTCTCGGTCGACGCGGGGGCCTCGGTCGAGGCGGGCGTGTCGCTCGGCGCCGGAGTCTCGGAGGAGGTGGGCGCGGGAGTCGCCGACGAGTAGGAGTCGGCGGCGGCCGAGAGCACGAAGGAGCTGAAGGCGTCCGGGTCGGTCAGCGAGCCCGAGTACGCCTCGCCGTTGACCAGGACGGTCGGGGTGCCTGTGACCGCGGGCACGTCCGTGCCGGGCAGCGGACCCGAGGTGGCGCGCTCGGTCGCGGCGCGGACCCAGCTCACGAAGCTCTGGTCGTCGATGCAGGTGTTCACGGCCGCCGTGTCCTCGACGCCGGCCTGCGAGGCGTAGTCCTTCAACTGGTCGTCCGAGAGTCCGTCGGTCCCCTCCGCCGGCTGGTCGGCGAACAGCAGGGAGTTGAAGTCGAAGAACGAGTCGGGCGAGCGGTCCGCGACGCACGCGGCGGCGTTGGCCGAGCGCTCCGAGTACTTGGTGCCGTTGGAGCGGGTCGTGAGGATGGCGATCGGGTGGATCTCGACCGTCGCGGCACCGCTGGTCACCCACTCCTTGATCTGGTCGCCGTTGGTCTTCTCGAACTGGCCGCAGTAGGGGCAGAGGTAGTCGAGGTAGACCCGAATGTCGACCGTGCCGGCCGAGGTGTCGAGCGCGCTGGGGGTGGGCGTCCCGTCGGCGGCGACGGCGCCGCTCGTCTGCGCGACCATGTTCTCGCCGATGACGACACCGTCGCTCGCCATGTTCGCCGGGCCCGGACCCGCGGGGCGGATGCTCGAGGTGACGGCGAAGACCACGATCACGACGACCGCGATCACGACGGCGGCGAGCCCGCCCTGCAGGGCGAAGCGGCTCACGCGGTCGCGGCGCTTCTGCTGCTCGCGCAGGCGGCGCGCCTTCTCTCGGGCGGCCTCTCGTCGCTGGTTCTTCGAGAGACGGTCGTTGGCTCCGCCGGTGGTCATGACAAGAACGCTCCGAATGAGAGAGGGGGAAGAAGGGGGTCGCCGGGCGCGACTCGCCGGAATCCTACGCGCGAGCCCTGGGAAACCTCCAAACGACGGATACGCGGTGCCCGACCGACGACTGTCGGCCCCGTGGCATACTGTGACGGTTGGTCGGAGTCGCCCACGCGATGATGACCATCACTTCCATTCACTCGGATCGTCCGGCACGTACCTGCCGGTGAAGGAGCAAGAACAATGGCGTCCGTAACTTTCGACCACGCGTCCCGCGTCTACCCCGGGGCCACTCGCGCCTCCGTCGACAAGCTCAACCTCGAGGTGGGCGACGGCGAGTTCCTCGTCCTCGTCGGCCCCTCCGGCTGCGGCAAGTCCACCTCCCTGCGCATGCTCGCCGGCCTCGAAGAGGTCAACGAGGGCCGGATCCTCATCGGCGACCGCAACGTCACGGACGTTCCGCCGAAGGACCGCGACATCGCGATGGTCTTCCAGAACTACGCGCTGTACCCGCACATGTCGGTCGCCGAGAACATGGGCTTCGCGCTCAAGATCGCCGGCGTCAACAAGGACGAGCGCGCCGCGCGGGTCCTCGAGGCCGCGAAGATGCTCGACCTCGAGCCCTACCTGAACCGCAAGCCGAAGGCGCTCTCCGGTGGCCAGCGCCAGCGCGTCGCGATGGGCCGCGCCATCGTCCGCAAGCCCCAGGTCTTCCTCATGGACGAGCCGCTGTCGAACCTCGACGCCAAGCTCCGCGTGTCCACCCGCACCCAGATCGGCACGCTGCAGCGCCGCCTGGGCATCACCACGGTCTACGTCACCCACGACCAGACCGAGGCGCTCACCATGGGCGACCGCATCGCGGTCCTCAAGGACGGCCTCCTCCAGCAGGTCGGCTCGCCCCGCGACCTGTACGAGAACCCGAACAACGTCTTCGTGGCCGGCTTCATCGGCTCGCCCGCGATGAACCTGTTCCACGCGGACGTCACCGACGGCGGCGTCAAGTTCGGCGACACCGTCCTCCCGATCGCCCGCGAGGCGCTCGCGAAGACGAGCCAGAAGGTCGTCACGCTCGGCGTGCGCCCCGAGGACGTCACCGTCTCGACCCAGCCCGGCGGACTGCCGATCGAGGTCGACCTCATCGAGGAGCTCGGCTCGGACGGCTACCTCTACGGCCACACCGAGGTCGAGGGCCGCCGCACCGACATCGTCGCGCGCGTCGACGGCCGCGTGCACCCCACCGCGGGCGACCGCGTGTACGTGACCGCGAACCACCGCGTGCACATCTTCGACGCGGAGTCGGGCGAGCGTCTCTCCTGAGCCTCCTCCTGCACCGCACGCTGCCGCCGTCCCCTCCAGGGCGGCGGCAGCGTCGTCTGCGGCTCCCCCACCGTCCGACACGCGACACGAACGGCGCACCATGTCCGGCTCCCTGAACATCACCTCGGCCACCGTCGACCCGGCCCTGCTCGACCTGCCGTGGAACCTGCGGCTCGACGACTGGCCCGACGAGTACATCGCCGCCCTGCCGAAGGGTATCTCGCGGCACACGGTCCGCTTCGCCCACCTCTCCGGTCACGTCGTCGCCGTCAAGGAGACGACCGCCGAGATGTCGCGGCGCGAGTACGAGATGCTGAAGACGCTGCAGCGCCTCGACGTGCCGTGCGTGGTGCCGGGCGCCGTGATCACGAACCGCACCGACGACGAGGGCGAGGCCCTGCCCGCCGTGCTGGTCACCCGTCACCTCAAGTTCTCGCTCCCCTACCGCGCGCTCTTCTCGCAGACGCTGCGGCCGGACACGGCGACCCGCCTGGTCGACGCGCTGGCGCTCCTCCTGGTCCGCCTGCACGTGATCGGCTTCTTCTGGGGCGACGTCTCGCTCTCGAACACTCTCTTCCGGCGCGATGCCGGCGCCTTCGCCGCCTACCTGGTCGATGCGGAAACCGGGCAGCTCTACTCGGGCGGCCTCTCGAACGGCCAGCGCGAGAACGATCTGGAGATCGCCCGCGTCAACATCGCCGGCGAGCTGCTCGACCTCGAGGCCGGCGGTCGCGTCGACGACGACCTCGATCCGATCACGGTCTCCGACGGCATCGTCGCGGCGTACCGCAGCCTCTGGAAGGAGCTGACCGGTGCCGAGTCGTTCGCGACCTCGGAGCGCTGGCGGATCAACGACCGCGTGAACCGGCTGAACGAGCTGGGCTTCGACATCGAGGAGCTCGCGATCAGGACCGACGAGGCCGGGTCCACGGTGCGGATCCAGCCGAAGGTGGTCGACGCCGGCCACCACCAGCGGCGGCTGCTCCGTCTCACCGGGCTGGACGCGCAGGAGAACCAGGCGCGGCGCCTGCTCAACGACCTCGACTCGTACACGGCGACCTACGACAAGCAGGGCCTGGACGAGGAGATGGTGGCGCACGAGTGGCTGGCGCAGGTGTTCGAGCCGGTCATCCGCTCGATCCCCCGTGATCTCAAGGGCCGCCTGGAGCCGGCCGAGATGTTCCACCAGCTGCTCGAGCACCGCTGGTTCATGTCGCAGCAGCAGGCGCGCGACGTCCCCTTGGCGGAGGCGGTCACCGCCTATGTGAACGACATCCTGCGTCACCGCCGCGACGAGGCGACGGTCATCGCTCCTCCCACCGAGGCGCTGACCCTCCCGAACCTCGTCCTCGACGAGTCCGGCGACGCCGAGCTCACCGACGAGGACGCCGACGTCGACTGGACGAAGAACGTCTGACCCCCACCACCGCAAGAGGGCCCGTGCTGTCAGCACGGGCCCTCTTCGCATCCCCCCGGCTCGCTCAACGCAGGCGGCGCACTCGGTCCGCTCGCCGCAGGCGGCGCCCCTGTCCGCTCGCCGAAGGCGGCGCCCCTGACATCCAGACCTGGAGCGCGGGTGCCGGCGCGGTGAGCTGCAAGGCGGAGGAGGAAGCGATACCGGCGGTATCGCGCCCGACGACAACGCCGCAGATCGCCACGCCGGTGCCCGCGCGGTGAGCTGCAAGGCGGAGGAGGAAGCGATACCGGCGGTATCGCGCCCGACGACAACGCCGCAGATCACCGTGCCGGCGCCCGCGCTACTCGGAGGCGGAGCGGAGTTTGGAGATCTCGTAGAGCGCGACCGACGCCGCGATCCCGGCGTTGAGGGATTCGGTGGCGGAGCTGATCGGGATGGAGACGACGGCGTCGCACTGCTCGGTGACGAGGCGGGAGAGGCCCTTGCCCTCGCTGCCGACGACGACGAGGAGCGGCCGGTCGGCGAGTTCCAGGCCGGGCAGCATCACGTCGCCGTCGCCGTCGAGTCCGATGACGAAGACGCCTGCGCGCTTGAAGTCCTTGATCATGGCGGTGAGGTTGGACGCCATCGCGACGGGGATGCGTGCGGCGGCTCCGGCGGAGGTCTTCCAGGCGGCGGAGTTGAGGCCCACGGAGCGGCGCTGCGGGACGATGACGCCCTGTCCGCCGAACGCGGCGACGGAGCGGATGATCGCTCCGAGGTTGCGCGGGTCGGTGATGCCGTCGAGGGCGACGAGGAGGGGGACCGCTCCGCGGGAGACGTTGCGCTCGAGCAGGTCGCTCGGGTGGGCGTACTCGTAGGGCGGCACCTTCAGCACGAGGCCCTGGTGCACGGAGTCGGGGCCGGCGAGGCGGTCGAGCTCCGGGCGCATGACCTCGAGCACGGGAAGGTCGCGGGCGGTGGCGATCTTGAGCGCCTCCTTGACCCGGTCGTCCATCTCGATGCGGGTCGCGAGGTAGAGGGTGGTGGCCGGGATGCTGGCGCGCAGCGCCTCGAGGACCGAGTTCCGGCCCGTCACCATCTCGAAGTCGTCGCCGCTCTTGGGCTTGCGCGACGGAGCGGGGCGCCCCTGTCCGCGGGCGGCCGCGGAGAGGGCTCCGCCGGGGCGGCCCTTGCCGCCTGCGGCGACGAAGCGCTCGCGCGCGAGCTTCGCCTTGCCTGCGGGGTGGTAGGGCCGGTCCTCGGCCTTGGGCGTGGGCTTCTTGCCCTCGAGGGCCTGACGGCCCTGACCGCCGGAACCGACGGCCTTGCCCTTGCTCTTCTTTCGGACCGCTCCGGGGCGGCCGGGCTTATTCGCCATCGAGACTCCAATGCGCACCCGTCTGGGTGTCTTCGATCGTGATTCCCGCCGCGGCGAGATCGGTTCGGATGCGGTCGGCGCTCGCCCAGTCGCGCTGCTCGCGCGCGGTCTGGCGTTCGGCGACCAGGCGGTCGACCAGCACGCTGAGCGCGCGGTACGAGGGTTCGTCGTCGGAGCGCGCCCACTCGGGCGCCTCCGGGTCGATGCCGAGCACGGCCGCCATCGCGAGCACCTGGGTGCGCAGGGCCGAGACGGAGCCGAGGTCCTCGGCGTCGAGGGCGGCGTTGCCGGCGCGCACGGTCTCGTGCAGGACGCCGATGGCCTGCGGGACGGACAGGTCGTCGTCCATCGCCTCGGCGAACTCCTCCGGGACCACCGGCTCGCCGAGCGCGGCGAACCGCGTGCCGTCGAGGCGGCGGCGGGAGCGCTCGAGGAAGCCCTCGATCCGCTCCAGCGCCGCTTCGGCCTCCTCGAGGGCCCCGTCGTGGAACTCGAGGGTGGAGCGGTAGTGGGCCGAGCCGAGGTAGTAGCGGACGACGAGCGGGCGGGCCGCCTCGAGCAGCTCGGAGGCGAACACCGAGTTGCCGAGCGACTTGCTCATCTTCTGGCCGATGACGGACACGAGACCGTTGTGCAGCCAGTAGCTGGCGAAGGCGTGGCCGGCGGCGCTGGACTGGGCGAGCTCGTTCTCGTGGTGGGGGAAGCGCAGGTCGAGCCCGCCGCCGTGGATGTCGAACTGGGTGCCGAGGTACTTCGTCGACATCGCGGAGCACTCGATGTGCCAGCCGGGGCGCCCGGCGCCCCACGGCGAGGCCCAGGCGGCCGACTCGGGCTCCTCCGGCTTGGCGCCCTTCCACAGAGCGAAGTCGTGCGGGTCGCGCTTGCCGCGCGGGTCGGCGTCGGTCGCCGCCTCCATGCTCTCGAGGCGCTGGTGGGTGAGCGAGCCGTAGTCCGGCCAGGACCGCGTGTCGAAGTAGACGTCGCCGGAGTCGTCGGGCGCCGGGTAGGCGTGACCGCGCTCGATCAGGGTCTGGATGAGGGTGATCATCTCGGCGATGCTCGCGGTCGCGCGCGGCTCGTAGGTCGGCGGGAGGATGCCGAGGGCCGTGTACGCGGCGGTGAACTCGAGCTCGACGCGGTAGGCGAGCGCCCACCACTGCTCGACCGGCGCACCCTCGGGCACCCGACGCCGCGCGTCCTCGGCGATGGCGAGGATCTTGTCGTCGATGTCGGTGACGTTGCGCACCAGGGTGACCTGGAAGCCGCGGTACGCCAGCCAGCGGCGCAGCTGGTCGTAGGCGAGGGCGGAGCGCAGGTGCCCGATGTGGGGCGAGGACTGAACGGTGGGTCCGCAGACGTACATCCCGACCTCGTTCTCGCGGAGGGGGACGAAATCGACGAGGGCCTGGGCCTTCGAGTCATGCAGTCGCAGAGTCACGCGGGCGAGTTTACCGGGCGGACCGCTCCCGGCCGGGTCGGCGGCTCCGCCCGGGGACTACCGGGCGACAGCGGGGGTGGGGAGGACGAGTGCCGTCGCGGTCGCGGCGACCCCCTCGCCCCGGCCGGTGAAGCCCAGCGCGTCCGAGGTGGTGGCGGCGACGCTGACCGGTGCGCCGAGCAGGTCCGAGAGCAGCCTCTGCGCCTCCTCGCGCCGCGGCGAGAACTTCGGGCGGTTGCCGATGAGCTGCACCGAGACGTTGCCGATGGCGAAGCCGGCGGCCTCCACCAGCTCGCGGGTCGCGCGGAGGAAGACCTCGCCGTGGGCGTCCGCGAAGCGCGGGTCGGCCGTGCCGAAGCGGGAGCCGATGTCGCCGAGACCCGCCGCCGCCAGGAGCGCGTCGCAGATCGCGTGGGCGACCGGATCGCCGTCGCTGTGCCCGGACAGGCCCCGCTCCCCCGGCCAGTGCAGCCCGGCGAGCCAGAGCGGCGACGCGTCGTCGAAGGCGTGCACGTCCGTGCCGATGCCGACGCGCGGCACGACGACGACGGGCGGCGGTGCGAGCACCTGCTCGGCGCGGGCCAGGTCCCAGGGGGTGGTGATCTTGAAGGCGAGCGGGTCGCCGGCGACGACGATCGAGGGGCCGCCGCGCGAGGCGAGGAGCGCCGCGTCGTCGGTGAAGTCCTCCTCCGCCGAGGCGTAGGCCTCGTCGAGGAGCGCGCGCGGGAAGCCCTGCGGCGTCTGCACCGCGGCGAGCTCGGAGCGGTCCACCGTGCCGAGGATCCCGCCGTCGGCGCGGATGCGCTTGATCGTGTCGGTGACCGGCAGACCCGGGATCACTCCACCGCGCGTCTCCCGGACCGCCGCGATCACCCGCTCGAACTGGTCGACGGGCGTGAGGGCGCGGGCGGCGTCGTGCACGAGCACCGTCTCGACGGCCGGACCGAGCGCCCGGAGCCCTCGAGCGACCGACTCCTGGCGGCTGGCGCCTCCGGCGACGACGCTGACGGAGCCGTCCGGGGCTCCGGCGGCGTGCGCGAGAGCGGCCGTCTCCTCGAGGAGGGCGGCGGGAGCCACGACGACGATCTGGACCGGCTCCGCGAGCAGCAGCACCGTGCGCAGGCTGCGCTCGAGGATCGTCCTCCCCGCGCAGTCGACGTAGGCCTTGGGGCGCTCGCGGCCGAGCCTCGTGCCGCTGCCGGCGGCGACGACGACGACGGCCGCGGTCGGCGCGCCGGCCGGACCGTTCAGGATGCGAGGACCTCGTCGAGGAGCACGGAGGCGGCGTCCTCGTCGGTCTTCTCGGCCAGGGCGAGCTCGGAGACGAGGATCTGGCGGGCCTTGGCGAGCATGCTCTTCTCCCCCGCCGAGAGGCCGCGGTCGCGGTCGCGGCGGGTGAGGTCGCGGACGACCTCGGAGACCTTGACGACGTCTCCGGACCCGAGCTTCTCGAGGTTGGCCTTGTAGCGGCGCGACCAGTTGGTCGGCTCCTCGACGACCTCGGCGCGCAGGACCTCGAACACGCGCTCGACGCCCTCGCGGCCGATGACGTCGCGGACGCCGACCAGGTCGACGTTGTCGGCGGGCACCTCGATGACGAGGTCGCCCTGCGCGACGCGGAGCTTCAGGTACGTCTTCTCCTGGCCCTTGATCGTCCGGGTCTTCACCTCGGCGATCGTGGCGGCTCCGTGATGGGGGTAGACGACCGTCTCTCCGACCTCGAACTGCATGCGACGTCCTTTCAGCGGCGGACAGATTACCATGCGCGCCGAGCGGGACGGGAGTCCGGACGGGCGGAGCCGCGGTGCTCGCTACGCTAGCCTGGTGTCGGCTCGTGCACAGTGAAGTCGCCCTGTCCGGGGCGAGCGGGGCCGACGATCTGGAGGTTCCTGTGAAGGCGCGTATCGCTGCATCCGTCGTTCTCGCGGTCGGCGTCGCCCTCGCTACCGCCGGCTGCAACCTCGTCGCCCCGCAGGCGACGCGCAAGATCTACGACCCGAGCGACGGAGTCGGCGCGACGATCGGCGATCTCGCCATCCGCAACGCGATGATCGTCTCGGACGACGGCGAGGCAGGCACTCTGATCGTGACGCTCGTGAACTCCACCGATGAGGCGCTGAGCGTCGAGGTGCAGTACGAGGGCTCCGCGGGCCGCACCAGCGACACCGTCGACGCCGTCCCCGGCCGTACCGAGGTCCGCCCCGACAGCACCGAGGCCGTCCAGATGGACGACATCGACACGATCCCCGGCGGCCTGCTCCCCGTCTACTTCCAGTACGGCTCCGAGCAGGGCAAGGAGCTCCTCGTCCCCGTCCTGACGAACGCCCTCGAGGCCTACTCGACGCTGACCCCCGCTCCCTCCGCGACGCCGACCGTCACCCCGACGGCCGACCCCGCCCGGACCGCGCTCCCCACTCCCACCGCCGAGCCCGGCGTCGACGCTCCCACCGCCGAGTAGCCCCCTCCGCCCTCGAGGGCCGTCCACCCCGGTGGGCGGCCCTTCGTCGTCCCCGCAGGTCACGATCCGCCGACTCCGTCGGCCACTCGACCACCATTCGCGCGACGTCCGGCTGCGCGCGTCTCGATACGCCGACCACTCGAGCACCACGCCCTGAGCGACACCCCTGCCCGGCTCGTCGCGCAGCGACGGCCCACCCCACCTGGCTCGTCGCGCAGCGACGGCCTCGTCCCCCACCCCTCCAGTACAGGGTTGATCGCGGGTCCTGGCGGGGTGAGCTGCAAGGCGGAGGAGGACGCGATACCAGCGGTATCGCAACCGACGACAACGCCGCAGATCGCCCCGCCAGGGCCCGCGATCAAGCGTCGAAGCGGTAGCCGAGGCCGCGGACAGTAACCAGGAGCACCGGCTCCTTCGGCGTCTTCTCGATCTTCGAGCGGATGCGCTTGACGTGGACGTCGAGGGTCTTCGTGTCGCCGAAGTAGTCGCTGCCCCAGACGCGGTCGATGAGCTGGCCGCGGGTGAGGACGCGGCCCGCGTTGCGGAGGAGCATCTCGAGGAGCTCGAACTCCTTGAGGGGCATCGGGGTCTCGACGCCGTCGACTTCGACCGTGTGGCGTTCGATGTCCATGCGGACGGGGCCGGCGACGACGATCCGCTCCTCGCCGGGCTCCTCGGTGCGGCGTCGGAGGACGGCGCGGATGCGGGCGAGCAGTTCGCGGGTGGAGTAGGGCTTGGTGACGTAGTCGTCCGCGCCGAGCTCCAGGCCGACGACGATGTCCACTTCGGAGTCCTTGGCGGTGACCATGATGATCGGGACGGAGGAGCGGGTGCGGATCTCGCGGCAGACCTCGGTGCCGGGCATGCCGGGCAGCATGAGGTCGAGGAGGATCAGGTCGTAGTCGCTCTCGTCGAAGGCGGCGACGGCGCGGTTGCCGTCCTCGGCGACGGTGACGTCGTAGCCCTCGCGTTCGAGCAGGTAGCTGAGGGGCTCGCTGAGGGCGCTCTCGTCCTCGACGAGCAGGATGCTGGTCACGCGTGTTCTCCTATCGGGGCGGTCGCCGCGAAGGGCGTCCGGGCGGGGTCGGCTTCGGGGAGCCGGATGGTGAAGGTGGAGCCGCGGCCGGGCTTGGACCAGACGCGGACGTCGCCGCCGTGGTTCTGCACGGCGTGCTTGACAATGCTGAGGCCGAGGCCGGTGCCGCCGGTGTGGCGGGAGCGGGCCTGGTCGACACGGTAGAAGCGCTCGAACACCCGGTCGAGGTCCTCCTCCGGGATGCCGATGCCCTGGTCGGTGACGGCGATCTCGACGACTCCGCCGGTGGAGCGGACGCCGATGCCCACGCGGGAGCCGGCGGGCGAGTACTGGATGGCGTTGGCGAGGAGGTTGTGCAGCGCCGAGACGAGCATCTTCTCCTGCCCCACGACGTAGGCCTTCTTCATCCCGCCCTTGACCAGGGTGACGTCGTGCGACTCCGCCATGACGTGGGTGGTCTCGAGCGCCGCCGTGACGACGTCGTCGACGCGGATGATCTCGGCGGAGCCGGCGACGTCGGCGGCCTGGAGGCGGGAGAGCTCGATGATCTCGCGGGTGATCTTCGCGAGGCGGTGCGACTCCTGGGTCAGCCGGTGCGCGAAGCGGCGCACCTGCTGGGGGTCGTCGGCGGCGGAGTCGAGGGCCTCGGCGAGCAGGCCGACGGCGCCGATCGGGGTCTTCAGCTCGTGGGAGATGTTGGCGACGAAGTCCCGGCGGACGGCCTCGAGCCGGCGCGCCTCGGTGTGGTCCTCGGCGATGACGAGGACGTAGCGGGAGCCGAGGCGGGTCGCGTGGACGACGAGCGTCACGGCGGCGTCGGAGAGCGGGCTGGTCGCGAGCTCGAGGTCCTGGACGATGTCGTCGCCGAAGCGGCGGACGCGGTCGACGATGGCGGCGAGGTCGGGGTGGAGCAGCGTGTCCTGCGAGACCAGGCCGAGCGCGACGGCGCGGGTGGACGCCTTCAGCACGTTGTGAGACGGGTCGGTCACGAAGGCGGGCGAGCCGACGGCGTCGATGATCGCCTCGATCCCCTCGGGGAGCCCGACCGAGATCACGTCCTGCGCGATGCGGCCCTGGCGGGCGGCGAGCGTGAGCACGGTCGTCAGAAGGATCCCGATCGCGACACCGAGAACGAGCGACAGAACCACGATCAAGCCCGAATCCACGGACCCAGGCTAACCATCCACCGGGCGTCCCCCTACCGGACTCCCGTCGATCCTCCGGGGGTCGAGTACTGTTCAAACGCCCGGCACCGTCCGTTAACCTGCCGTGGTCATCATGACTGCGCCTGCGCCCACGGAGTGCAGTCGCAGCGGCGTGCGAGGTGCTCGCCGCAGATCCGGCGCCGTCGTCCGCGCGCGCCGTAGAGAGGGTCGAACACAGATGCGCGAAGTTTTCCAGCAGGAGCTGGCCGAGGTCCAGGAACGACTCGTCGAGATCTCCGGACTCGTCGAGATCGCCATCGAGAAGGCGACCCAGGCGTTCAACCACTCCGACGTCACCCTCGCGGAGGAGGTCATCGCGAGCGACGCGCGCATCGACGAGCTGGCCATCAGCCTCGACGAGCTCGCGATCGACATCCTCGCCCGGCAGAACCCGGTCGCCCGCGACCTGCGGATCGTCGTCTCGGCGCTGCGCATCAGCGCGTCGCTCGAGCGGATGGGCGACATCGCCGAGCACATCGCCCAGCTCTCGCGCTACCGCTTCCCCGACAAGGTGGTCCCCAAGAGCCTGCGTCCGACGTTCGTCGAGATGGGCCGCCTCGACGTGGTCGTCGCACACAAGCTGACCGACCTGCTCCGCTCGCAGGACCCGCGCATCGCCGAGGAGATCCGCGACGAGGACGACAAGATCGACGAGCTGCACGTCAGCGTCTTCGACAAGGTGCTCAGCGAGGCGTGGAAGGGCCAGGCCGCCGACACCGTCGACGCGACCCTCGCCAGCCGCTACCACGAGCGCTTCGCCGACCACGCCGTGTCGATCGCCAAGAAGGTCCAGTACCTGATCTCGGGCGACTACTCCTAGTCGACACCTCGGGCTCCGGCCCGTCTCACCGTCCGGCCCGCAGGAACGAGCGTCTCCTGCGGGCCGGACGTGTCCGTGCGCTCCGCCTCCGGGGCTACGGGAACGGCCCGCCGGAGTCGAGGACTCGGGCGGGCCGTTCGCGCGTGCGGGGCGGTGCTACTTCTTGGCGCCCTGGGCGGCGACGGCGGCGGCACCGGCGGCCGCGGCCTCGGGGTCGAGGTAGCGCGCCTCGCCGATGGGCTCGAAGTCCTCGTTCAGCTCGTAGACGAGCGGGATCCCGGTCGGGATGTTGAGCTCCGCGATGTCCGAGTCCGAGATGCCGTCGAGGGTCTTCACCAGCGCGCGGAGGGAGTTGCCGTGCGCGGTGATCATGACGGTCTTGCCCGAGGCGAGGTCCGGCTTGATGTCGGACTCCCAGTACGGGAGCATCCGCTCGATCACGAGCTTCAGCGACTCGGTGCGGGGCAGGGCGTCGCCGAGGTCGGCGTAGCGCTCGTCGTGCGCCTGCGAGTACTGGTCGTCGTCGTCGAGCGGGGGCGGCGGCACGTCGAAGGAGCGGCGCCAGGTCTGGAACTGCTCGGGGCCGTACTCGGCGAGGGTCTGCGCCTTGTCCTTGCCCTGCAGGGCGCCGTAGTGGCGCTCGTTGAGGCGCCAGGAGCGCTTGACGTCGATCCACAGGCGGTCGGCGACCTCGAGGGCGATGTTGGCGGTCTGGATCGCACGCGTCTGGCGCGACGTGTAGACGATGTCGGGGTGCAGGCCCGCCTCGGTCAGCAGCTCGCCGGCGCGGGTGGCCTCCGCGACTCCCTGCTCGGTCAGGCGCACGTCGACCCAGCCGGTGAAGAGGTTCTTCTGGTTCCACTCGCTGTTGCCGTGGCGCACGAGGATGAGGGTGTAGGTCTCGGACATGCGTCCAGCTTAGAGGCGGCCCCCTCGCCCGCGGATACGCTGGAGAGCATGCCCATCGGAGCCGTCACCCGCGGAACGACGGGCACGAACCGCCTCCGCCGGGTCGACCGCCGGCTCGCCGAGCTGCCCGTCCTGCGCAGCACCGCCTCCCCGCTCGTCGTCGATCTCGGCTTCGGGGCGAGCGCGGTCACCACGCTCGAGCTGCACCGCCGGCTCGTCCGGGCCGCGCCCGACGTCGAGGTGCTCGGCCTCGAGATCGAGCCCGCACGGGTCGACACCGCTCGGCGCCAGCTCGCCCGGGTGAGGGAGGGCGGCACGCCGTTCCCCGCGGACGCGCGCGTGCGCTTCGAGCGCGGCGGCTTCGAGGTGCCCCTGCCCGCGGGGCGGCGGGCGGGCGTCATCCGCGCCTTCAACGTGCTCCGCCAGTACGACGAGGACGCGGTGGAGGGAGCCTGGGCGACGATGACGGACCGTCTGCAGCCCGACGGCGTCCTGGTCGAGGGCACCTGCGACGAGATCGGCCGCATCTGCACCTGGATCGAGGTCGGCCGGGAGGGCCCGCGCTCGCTGACCCTCTCGCTCCGGCTCGCGGCGATCCCCTCGCCGATGACGGCGGCCGAGCGCCTGCCGAAGGCCCTCATCCACCGCAACGTGCCCGGCGAGGGCGTGCACGCCTTCCTCTCCTCCCTCGAGCGGGCGTGGACGCTGAACGCCCCTCTCGCCGTCTACGGTCCGGGTCAGCGCTGGATCGCGGCGGTCCGGGACCTCCGGCCGGAGTGGCCGGTCCTCGGCGGGCCGCGGCGCTGGCGCCTGGGCGAGGTGACGGTCGCGTGGGAGGCGGTCGCCCCCTCCTCCTGAGCGCCCGACTGAGCACCGGACCTCCTGAGCCCTAGGCGAGCGGGGGCAGGGCGGCCCGCGCCTCGGCGGGAGCGGCGCCGGTCGCCGTGAGCAGGTCGACGACGAGCGGGCGGAGCAGGACGAGCACCGTCTTCTCGGCGAGGCGCGCCTCCGGGATCAGCCGCTGGGGGTCGAGCGTGGTCGCGAGCAGCACGAGGTCCTGACGCGCCAGGGCGAGCACCGACGGATCGGCGACCGCGCGGCCGAGCAGCGCGATGCCCGGGCCGAGGGCGGCGACCGCTCCGGCGAGCTCCGGCCGCGGGGCGCCGTCCCGGACGAGGAAGTCGGTGCGGCGCGCGACGATGCGCAGGTTGCGGGTCGCGAGGTCCAGCGCGGACAGCATCACGGCCTGGCGGGAGAGCTCGCCGCGGTGCCGGCGGACGAACGGCGAGATCCGGGCGACGCCGGTCGCGGAGTCGAGCGCCGCGGTCCAGCCGTCGATGACCGGCTGCGTCCCGCGGATCCGCTCGAGGGCTGCGGTGGACGCCGAGGAGTCGCCCCGGCGGAGCGCCTCGGCCAGCTCCTCCACGGTCCGGCTGAGCGCGGTGAGGAGCCGGTGCGCCTCGGCCCGCGCTGTGCGCAGCGGCGGGCGGGGCACGATCGCCGTGCAGAGCAGCGCCGCGAGCCCGCCGATCAGGCCGTCGACGCTCCGGGTGAAGACGCCTCCGTCCGGCGCAGGGAGGACCATCACCAGCATCGCCTGGGTCCCGGCGGCCACGGCGAACCCCGGCGAGGGCGAGAGGGCCCGGCCGAGCGTGAAGACGATCGCGAGGACGACGGCGAGCTGCCAGACGCCGCTCCCCCACAGCAGGAGCAGGACCTCGCTGGCCGTGATGCCGATGAGCATCCCCGTCGCTGTCTCGGCCACCTGCTTGGGGCGGGTGTCGCGCGCGATGCCGAGGCTCGAGATCGTGGCCGTCAGCGCCAGCACCGGCGCGGGGTGCCCGAGGACGAAGTGCGCGACGGAGTAGGCGAGGGTCGCCGCGAGCACGATCTGCAGCACGGCGGGGAGCGACGCCCCCGCGCGGGCGAGGGCGCGCGCGGGACTCAGCTCGGGGGTCCGGACGAGACCGCGCAGCCGCTCGGCCGCCCGGCCCCGCTCGGCGGGACGTGCGGCCACCACGGCGTGGCCTACCTGGTCGTCGCCCCAAGGCGGGGCAGGCGGGGCACTCCCGCCTCCGCTCCGGCTCCGGGCGGGACCACGACCTCCTGGGCCGCGGCCACGCGCGAGTCGCCGGCCAGCACGGTCAGCTCGAGATCCACCGGGACGCTCCGCTTGACGACCGCGAGAGCGACCGGTCCGTCCTCGTAGTGCCAGGCGCTGGAGGTGACCGTGCCGACGTCGACCGGCTCGCCGCCCTTGAGCGCCGTGACGACGTCGCCGTGGGCGGGGAGGACCGAGTCGGAGCCGTCGAGCTGCAGCAGGACCAGGCGCCGGGGCGGGTGGCCGAGATTGTGCACCTTCGCCACCGTCTCCTGGCCCCGGTAGCAGCCCTTGGCGAGGTGCACGCTCGAGCGGAGGAGGTCGAGCTCGTGCGGGATGGACCGCTCGTCGACCTCGGTCGCGTGGCGCGGGCGCCAGGCGGCGATGCGCATGGCCTCGAGGGCGTCGACCCCGGCGAGGGCCACTCCCACCCCGACGGCCGTCTCCGCGAGGGCCTCGAGGGCCGCTCGCGGGACCAGGACCTCGCGGAGCTCCCAGGAGGCCCCGGGGTGCTCTGTGGTCAGCGCGTACTGCCAGCCGCCCGGCTGGACCTGCGACCACGGGTCGCTCCAGACGACGGGCTCCTCGGCCAGGGACAGGGCGAGCGTCAGGGCCGGCCCGTCGCCGAGGGCGGCGAGGGTCGCGAAGTCGTCGGTGCGGTCGGCGACCTCGACGCGGAGCATGAAGCGCATCCGGTCGAGCCAGGCGGCCAGGCCGGCCGTCTCGTCGCGGTCGAGCAGGAGCCAGGCGGTCTCGCCGTCGTCGACGAGGCGGATGACGTGCTCGATCCGGCCGGTCGGGTCGAGCAGGAGCGTCTCGGCGGACGCGCCGGGAGCGAGGCGCGAGACGGCCTGGCTGGTGAGCGAGTCGATCCAGGTGAGGCGGTCCGGCCCCGTGACGGTCACGACGCCGCGGCCGGAGAGGTCGACGAGCGCGGTGCCCGCGGCGAGAGCGCGCTGCTCGCGGAAGGGCTCGCCGTAGTGGGCGGCGACGCCGGGCTCGGCGGCGCTCGTCGTCGCGACGGCGCCCGGGGCGGCCAGGAGCGGGGAGAGCACGTCAGTCGACACGGGCGAGCCGTCCGGAGGAGTGGGTCCGCAGGCCCTGGCCGAGCGCGGCGATGTCCCACGCCCACAGCAGGTGGTCGTCGACCAGGCCGTAGAGGCGCGTGGCGGCGGCGTAGTCCTTCGCCGCGGCGGTGCGCATCACCGCGTCGGTCGCGAGGTCGATCCGCGGCCCCTTGACCTGACCGAGGTAGAGCTCGCTGACCCCGTCCGGGTGCACGAGCGAGACCTCGATGTCGAAGCCGCCGGCGGCGTTGCGCAGCGTCTCGACGGACTCCGCGTCGGGGAAGGCGGGTGCGCCGCGGCCGGGCAGCATTCCCGGGCCGGCGTCGGAGTCGGTCAGAGCGCGGCTGAGGCGCCAGTAGCCTGTCTCGGTGACCAGGGGCCGGGGCGCCTCCTCGGCGCCCTCCTCGATCAGCCACGTGTAGGAGTTGTAGTTGAGGTACGGGAGGCCGTCGTAGCTGAAGCTGATGCGATGGCCGAACTCGGCCTGGACGGAGTCGTCGCCGATCGTGTAGTCGATGACGCCCGAGCCCTCCCAGACGCCGAGCAGCCAGGACAGGGGGACGAGCTCGGGCGGCAGGCCCGACGGAAGCGAGATCACTCGGGCTCCGGCGGCGGCTAGCGCTGGCCGCGGTAGAGCTTGTAGACGACCACGCCGGAGACCCACGCGATGGCGAGGGAGGCGAGCCCGAGCAGACCGAGGTAGAAGAGTTCCAGGGCGAGAAGCATGCGCTCATCCTACCCGCCGCCTCCGACGCAGGGGCGGGGCCGACGCGGCCGCTCAGGCGGTGCGGATCCGGGCGCTCGGGACGGGAGGGCGCGACCGCTCAGGCGGGGAGGAGGAGGGCGATCCCGCTCGCGACCGCGACCACGGCCATCGCTCCGACGATGCTCGTCATCGCGCGGAGGAGGTACCCCTCGGCGCGGGCCACGGCGAGCTGCACCGCGAAGGTCGCGAGCACGCAGCCGCCGAACGTCAGCGCGAGCCAGAGCTGCCGGGACTCCGGAGCGGCGATCGCCAGCGTCAGCACGGAGCCCGCGAGTGCGAGCGCCCAGACGACTCCGATGCCCACCCTATCCCTGCCCATCCGACAATTGTGCCCCAGGCGGACGCCCCTCCCGGCCCGCCGCTAGTATTGCGGGCAGACCAGTTCTGGAGGATCCGTGGCGCAGTTGTTGATACTGACCTCGGCGGGAGGCGCCGAGGTGCTCCCCGCACTGGGGCTCCTCAGCCACCGGACCCGGCAGATCCCCGCGGAGCCCGCCCAGCTCGTGAACGCCCCGAGCTGCGATCTGATCCTGGTCGATGCGCGGCAGGACCTCGCCAGCGCCAAGTCGCTCTGCAAGATCCTCACGACCACGGGCATCAACGTCCCCCTCATCCTGATCCTCACGGAGGGCGGGCTCACGGCCGTCTCGGCCGACTGGGGCGTCAACGACGTCATCCTCGACTCGGCCGGCCCCGCCGAGGTCGACGCCCGCATCCGCCTGGTGATCGGCCGGCTGGCGCAGGAGCAGTCGACCTCGCGCATCCAGGCGTCGGGCGTCGTGATCGACGAGGCCAGCTACTCCGCCAAGGTGCACGGGCGCCCGCTCGACCTCACCTTCAAGGAGTTCGAGCTCCTCCGCTTCTTCGCCACGCACCCCTCGCGCGTCTTCACCCGCGAGCAGCTGCTGAGCGAGGTGTGGGGCTACGACTACTTCGGCGGCACCCGCACGGTCGACGTGCACGTGCGGCGCCTCCGCGCGAAGCTCGGCGACCTGGAGTCGCTGATCGGCACGGTCCGCAACGTCGGATACCGCTTCAACGTGTACGAAGAGGACAATGAGCGAGTCGCTCAATCTGTCCGTTGAGGATCTGGCCGATCCCGCGGTGGCGGCCGGCCTCGAGCACCTGATCGGGCGCGCCGCCTGGTTCGACCACCAGCCCCCCTTCAGCGACCAGACGCTCGTCGACGCCCGGGCCGGCTCGCGCACCCTCCTCGTGGGGCTGCGCGCCGACGTGGTCGTGGCGGCGGCGATCCTCGGGCAGGGCGAGCTGGAGTTCGTCGTCGATCCGGAGTGGCGCGGGGTCGGCTTCGGCACCGCGACCCTGGAGCAGGTCCTCGCGAGCGGCCGGACGGGCCTGCTCGCCTGGGCGCACGGCGACCACCCCGCCGCCCGGGCCCTCGCGGCCTCCCACGGCTTCGCACCGGTTCGCACCCTCCTGCACCTCGAGCTCGAGCCGCTCGCCGCCCCCGAGGTCCGCGTCCCCGAGGGCGTCGTCCTCTCGGACGCCCGCGACCTCGCTCCGGCCGAGTGGATCGCCCTGAACGCGCGGATCTTCGCCGCGCACCCCGAGCAGGGGCGGATGACGGAGGAGGACTTGGCGGCCCGCCGCGCCGAGCCGTGGTTCGACGAGGGCGACTTCCTCCTGCTCCGCGACGCCGACGGCACGCTCCTCGGCTACGACTGGCTCAAGATCGAGCCCGGATCGACGACCGGCGAGATCTACGTCCTCGGTGTCGCCCCCGAGGCGGCCGGACGGGGACTCGGCCGCATCCTGCTGAACGCCGGGCTCGCGCGGATGCTCGAGCGCGGCTGCACCACGGCCGACCTCTACGTCGAGGCCGAGAACCGGTCGGCGGTGGCGCTCTACCGCTCGCTCGGGTTCACGGACGCCTCCGTCGACGTGCAGTACCTGCAGCGGGCCGCGCCGCTGCGCTGAACCGGCACTCCTCCACAGGGCCTCCCCCGGCCCCGTTCATCCGGCATTCACGAGCGGCGGCGCGGAGCGGACGGACGCGGTGCCAGGATGGTCGCATGGACGGCGACAACCTGCTTCTCGAAGACGGTCTCAGCGATGACCTCGACGACGACTTCGACGACGAGGAGGAGCACTCGGACCCGCTCCTCCCCGACAACCGCTACCTCGACCGGGAGCTGAGCTGGCTCGCGTTCAACCAGCGCGTGCTCGAGCTCGCGGAGGATCCGCTGGTTCCGGCGCTCGAGCGGGCGAACTTCCTCGCGATCTTCTCGTCCAACCTCGACGAGTTCTTCATGGTCCGGGTCGCCGGCCTCAAGCGCCGCATCCTCACGGGGCTCGCCCTGCCGACGAACATCGGCCGCGTGCCGGTCGACGTGCTGACCGACATCTCGGAGAAGGCGCACCTGCTGCAGCAGCGCCACTCCCGAGCGTTCAAGGAGCTCGTCGAGCCCGCCCTGCGCGACGGCGGCATCGACCTCGTCCGCTGGGACGAGCTGAGCGACGCCGAGCGCACCGTGCTGGACGACTACTTCTCGGCCCAGGTGTTCCCGGTGCTGATGCCGCTCGCGGTCGACCCGGCGCACCCGTTCCCCTACATCTCCGGCCTCTCGCTCAACCTCTCGGTGCGGGTGCGGAACCCGAAGACGCAGAAGGTCGAGTTCGCGCGCCTCAAGGTGCCGCAGATGCTCCCCCGCTTCGTGCGGATCGCCGGCGTCGCGGCGCCGGGCGAGCCGATGCGGTTCATCTCGCTCGAGGACCTGATCGCCAACCAGCTGGACGACCTGTTCCCCGGCATGGAGATCCTCGACCACCACGTGTTCCGGGTGACGCGCAACGAGGACGTCGAGGTCGACGAGGACGAGACCGAGAACCTGATCAAGGCCCTCGAGAAGGAGCTGCTGCGCCGCCGGTTCGGTCCGCCCATCCGCCTCGAGGTCACCGACGACATGGACGACGAGACGCTGGGCCTGCTGGTCCGCGAGCTCGACATCACGACGCAGGAGGTCTACAAGCTCCCGGCCCCGCTCGACCTCAGCGGGCTCTTCAGCCTGCAGAAGATCGACCGCCCGGACCTGAAGTACCCCAATCACGTCCCGACGACGGCGGTGCAGCTCTCGCCCAGCGAGCCCAACCAGCGGCAGGACGTCTTCAAGGCGGTCTCCCGCGGCGACGTGCTCCTGCACCACCCCTACGAGTCCTTCGCGACGAGCGTGCAGTCGTTCCTCGAGCAGGCGGCGGCCGATCCGGACGTGCTCGCGATCAAGCAGACGCTCTACCGCACCTCCGGCGACTCCCCCATCGTCGAGGCGCTCATCGACGCGGCCGAGTCGGGGAAGCAGGTGCTCGCCCTGGTCGAGATCAAGGCGCGCTTCGACGAGCAGGCGAACATCTCGTGGGCGCGCAAGCTCGAGAAGGCGGGCGTGCACGTGGTCTACGGGCTCGTCGGGCTGAAGACCCACTGCAAGCTCGCGCTCGTCATCCGCCAGGAGAAGGGCGGAGTGCTCCGCCACTACTCCCACATCGGCACCGGCAACTACAACCCGAAGACCTCGCGCATCTACGAGGACCTCGGACTCCTGACGGCCGACCCCGAGGTCGGCAAGGACCTCACGCGTCTGTTCAACGAGCTCTCGGGCTACGCGATCGAGAAGAAGTTCAAGCGCCTGCTCGTCGCGCCGCGCCACCTGCGGAAGGGCCTGCTCAAGCGGATCGCCGCCGAGACCGAGAACGCCCGCGCGGGGCGGCCCTCGGGCATCCGGATCAAGGTCAACTCGATCGTCGACGAGTCCGTGATCGACGCGCTCTACCGCGCCAGCCAGGCCGGCGTGCCGGTCGACGTCTGGGTGCGCGGCATCTGCGGGCTGAAGCCAGGCCAGGAGGGGCTCTCCGAGACCATCCGCGTGCGCTCGATCCTCGGCCGCTACCTCGAGCACTCCCGCATCTTCAGCTTCGTCAACGGCGGCGAGCCGGACGTCTTCATCGGCAGCGCCGACATGATGCACCGCAACCTCGACCGCCGCGTCGAGGCTCTGGTGCGGATCGTCGAGCCGGCGCACCTCAGCGAGATCGACGACATGTTCGAGCGGGCGATGGACGAGCGGACCGCCTCCTGGTGGCTCGGCCCGGACGGCGACTGGACGCGGCACCACCTCGATGAGGAGGGCGCTCCGCTCGCCGACCTCCAGAACCAGCTGATGCAGCACATCACCCATCGCAAGCGCGCGGCGACACGGTCCGCCAACCGGGCCTCCAGCCGCTGACGCCCGTGACGGGCACCGTCTACGCAGCAGGAGCGGTGTGCTGGCGGATCATCGAGGGCCGCCCGCACATCCTCGTGATCCACCGGCCGCACCGCCGGGACGTCAGCCTGCCCAAGGGCAAGGTCGACGCGGGCGAGTCCCTCCCGGAGACCGCGGTCCGCGAGATCCGCGAGGAGACCGGGCTCTCGGTGGCGCTCGGGGTGCCGCTGGGGTGCACCGAGTACACGCTGCCGAGCGGGCGCCCGAAGGCCGTCTACTACTGGGCGGCGCAGGTGACCGAGAAGGCCGTCCTGGCGTCCGACTTCCTCCCGAACGACGAGGTCGAGGCGCTCGAGTGGGTGACGCTCAAGCGGGCCCGGAGCTACCTGACCTATCCGCACGACGTGACGATCGTCGACGAGTTCGCCCGGATAGCCGCACGCGGTGCGCTCGAGACCTTCGCGATCGTGGTCCTGCGGCACGCGAAGGCGGTGCCCGCCTCCTCCTGGGACGGCCGCGACTCCACCCGCCGCCTCACCGGGCGCGGCCGGGTCGAGGCCGCTGCCGCCGCTCAGGCCGTGGCCGCCTGGCGCCCGCGCCGCCTCGTCTCGAGCACCGCCAAGCGCTGCCGGTCGACCATCGCCCCGCTGTCCGGTCTGGTCAGGAAGCCGGTCAAGCTGCGCGACGACCTCAGCCAGGAGGCGCACGAGCAGGGCACCGCCGACGTCCGCGCCCTGGTCGGCAAGCGGGTCCGCGCCCGCCGCACCGCCGTCCTCTGCAGCCACCGGCCGGTGATCCCCGAGATCCTGCGCGAGATCGCCCTCGCCACGGCGACCCCTCTCGGCGCCTACCTCGACGAGGCGGCAGCGCTCCCGACCGGGGGCTTCGCCGTGGTGCACCTCTCCACCGGTCATCCCGGATCCGGCATCGTAGCGATCGAGACGCACACGCCGCTGGCCTGACCCGCCCGGGCGCTGCGCGGCCGGCTCGACGGGTCCCTCCGGACCGGGCCGGTCGCGCCGCCGGGACGCGCCCGACGCACCGCGCCTTCCCCGCCGCCCCGTCGCTCCGCAATCCCCGAGGCGGACCCGTTCACCGCGCGTTCACCGAGCGGTCGGTGCCAGGACACGACCCCTCCGTACTCTCGCTCGCGGGCTGCACCAGGCCCTGTTCTGTTTTCCACGCTTTCCTACCCGAAAGGGATACTTGTGAGATTCTCGCGTCTCGGCCAGGCGGCCGTCGTCGCCGCCGTCGCAGCGATCACGCTGACCTCCTGCGCTGCCAACGAGGCACCGGCCGCAGGCGGCAGCTCCGGCTCCGCCACCACCTCCACGCTCTCCGGCACCATCACCGGGATCGGCTCGTCCGCTCAGGGCACCGCGCAGACCACCTGGGCCGCCGCGTTCCAGACCGCGAACCCCGAGGTCACGGTCAACTACGACCCGCAGGGCTCCGGCGCCGGCCGCACCAACTTCATCGACGGCGCCGCCGACTACGCCGGCTCCGACTCCGCGCTCAAGGACGAGGAGCTCGCGGGCACCTTCGCCGCCTGCGCCCCCGACACCAAGGCGATCGACCTCCCGGTCTACATCTCGCCGATCGCGGTCATCTTCAACGTGGAGGGCGTCGACGAGCTCAAGCTCGACGCGGCCACCATCGCGGGCATCTTCAAGGGCACCATCACCTCCTGGGACGCCCCGGAGATCACGGCCCTGAACCCCGACGCGACCCTCCCGTCGGCGAACATCACCTCCGTGCACCGCTCGGACGACTCGGGCACCACGCAGAACTTCACCGACTACCTCGCGGCCACCGCGAGCGACGTCTGGGACGCTCCCGCCGCGCAGACCTTCCCGTACCAGAGCGGTGACGGCGCCAAGGGCACCTCGGGTGTCGTCGACGCGGTCAAGAACGGCACCAACACGATCGGCTACGCCGACGAGTCCGGCGCCCAGGGCATGGACATGGCCCAGCTGAAGGTCGGCGACGCGTTCTCGACCATCTCGGCCGACGGAGCCGCGGCGGTCGTCGCCGCCTCGCCCATCGCCGACGGCCGCGAGGACAACGACCTCGCGATCAAGATCGACCGCACCGGCACCGAGGCGGACGCCTGGCCGATGGTCCTGGTCAGCTACCTCATCGTGTGCCAGGAGTACGCGGACGCCGACAAGGGCGAGGTCGTCAAGTCCTTCGCCTCCTACGTCGCGAGCGAGGAGGGCCAGGAGGCCGCCGCCGCTCAGGCCGGCTCCGCTCCCCTGAGCTCCGAGCTCGCCTCGACCGTCGCCACCGCGATCGAGTCGATCAAGTAGTCCCACCGGCAGGGCCCGTCTCGCAGCACGATCCGCGGGACGGGCCCCGCCTGTGCCGGGCTCGACCCACCGGACGCCCCTCCGAGCCCTAGCATCTCCCTGTGCGCCCCGCCGAACCCCCTCGTCTGAAGAGAGTCCCCTGGAATGGCAACTGAGACCGTCGTCCGCCCGAAGGCGAAGGTGCGTGTCGGAGATCGGGTCTTCTCGATCTCGACCGTCGCCGCCGGCTCCCTCATCCTCCTCGTCCTCGCCGCCGTCGCGATCTTCCTCATCGCGCAGTCGATCCCCGCGTTCACCGCGCCGGCCGGCAGCCTCCCCGGCGACGCGACGAGCTTCTGGGCCTACGTCGGCCCGCTGGTGTTCGGCACGGTCTGGTCGGCGGTGATCGCCCTGGTGATCGCCCTGCCGCTCTCGATCGCGATCGCCCTCTTCATCTCGCACTACGCGCCGCGCCGCATCGCGATGGCCCTCGGCTACGTGGTCGACCTCCTCGCCGCCGTCCCCTCGGTGGTCTTCGGCCTCTGGGGCGCGACCGTGCTGGCGCCGATGGTGCAGCCCTTCTACCTCTTCCTCAACGTGAACATCGGCTGGTTCCCGCTCTTCGGCGGCCAGGCGTCGGGCACCGGCAAGACGATCCTCACCGCCTCGGTGGTGCTGGCCGTCATGGTCATCCCGATCATCACCGCGGTCTGCCGCGAGATCTTCCTCCAGGCCCCGCGCCTGCACGAGGAGGCGGCGCTCGCGCTCGGCGCGACCCGCTGGGAGATGATCCGCATGGCCGTCCTGCCCTTCGGCGCTCCGGGCATCGTCTCGGCCGCCATGCTCGGCCTCGGCCGGGCCCTCGGCGAGACGCTCGCCGTCGCGATGGTGCTCTCGCCTGCGACGGTCGTCTCCTTCCTCCTGCTCACCTCGCAGAACTCGAACACCATCGCCGCGAACATCGCGCTGCAGTTCCCGGAGGCGAGCGGAGTCGGCGTCAACGTCCTCGTCGCCTCGGGCCTCATCCTCTTCGTCATCACCCTCGTCGTGAACTCGGTCGCGCGGTTCATCGTCAACCGCCGCAAGGCCTTCTCGGGAGCCAACTGATGTCCGCCGCCACCTCGTCGATGCCCTTCTCGCTGCAGGCGGGCAAGCTGCCCAAGGGCACCCCCTGGATGCTGCTCGTCGGCAGCTGGGTCGTGTTCGCCGCCGTCTTCCTGATCCTCCAGGCGGCCGGCATGATGAATGACTTCAGCCTCGTCGGCGCGATCTTCTGGGGCACCGTCCTCTTCGACGTCGCCATCTACGTGGTCTCGCGCCTGGTCGAGGGCGGCCGCAAGGCTGTCGACCGCCTCGTGACCTCGCTGGTCGCGACCGCGTTCATCATCGCGCTGCTCCCGCTGATCTCCCTGCTCTACACGGTCGTCTCCAATGGAGTCGCGCGGTTCGATCCGCTCTTCTTCTCCTCGTCGATGCGCAACGTCATCGACGCGGGCGGCGGCGCCCTCCACGCGATCATCGGCACGCTCGAGATCACGGCCATGGCCGCGCTGATCTCGGTGCCGATCGGCCTGCTCACCTCGATCTACCTCGTCGAGTACGGCCGCGGCCACCTCGCCCGGGCGATCACCTTCTTCGTCGACGTGATGACGGGCATCCCCTCCATCGTCGCGGGCCTGTTCGCCTACGCGCTCTTCGCGCTGCTCCTCGGCCCCGGCGTCCGGATGGGCTTCGCCGGCTCGATCGCCCTCGCCGTGCTGATGATCCCCGTGGTCGTCCGCTCGTCGGAGGAGATGCTGAAGCTGGTCCCGAACGAGCTGCGCGAGGCGTCCTACGCCCTCGGCGTGCCGAAGTGGCTGACCATCGTCAAGATCGTGCTGCCGACCTCCATCGCCGGCATCACGACGGGCATCACCCTCGCGATCGCCCGCGTCATCGGCGAGACCGCCCCGCTGCTCATCGTCGCCGGCTTCACCGCGTCGATGAACTACGACCTCTTCAGCGAGCGGATGATGACCCTCCCGGTCTTCGTCTACACGCAGTACGCGAACCAGGGCCCCGACGCCGAGGCGTTCCTCAACCGGGCCTGGACCGGCGCGCTGGCCCTCATCCTGATCGTCATGGCGCTGAACCTGGTCGCCCGCCTGATCGCGAAGATCTTCGCCCCCAAGCTCGGCCGCTGACACCCACCACTCGGCTCCGGCCGGAATCCCCGAAGGAAGCAATGTCCAAGCGCATCGAGGTCAACGACCTCAACGTCTACTACAGCCAGTTCCTCGCGGTGGAGGGCGTCTCGCTCGCCATCGAGCCCCGCACGGTCACCGCCTTCATCGGCCCGTCCGGCTGCGGCAAGTCGACCTTCCTCCGCACGCTCAACCGCATGCACGAGGTCATCCCCGGCGCGCACGTCGAGGGCGAGGTCCTGATCGACGGCAACAACCTGTACGGCCCGGGCGTCGATCCGGTGCAGGTCCGTCGGCAGGTGGGCATGGTCTTCCAGCGCCCCAACCCGTTCCCGACGATGTCCATCCGGGACAACGTGCTGGCCGGCGTGAAGCTCAACAACCGCCGCATCTCGAAGTCGGACGCGGACGCGCTCGTCGAGCGCTCGCTCCAGGGCGCGAACCTCTGGAACGAGGTGAAGGACCGCCTCGACAAGCCCGGCTCCGGTCTCTCCGGCGGCCAGCAGCAGCGTCTGTGCATCGCCCGCGCGATCGCCGTCTCCCCCGACGTCCTCCTGATGGACGAGCCCTGCTCGGCCCTCGACCCGATCTCGACCCTCGCGATCGAGGACCTCATCGAGGAGCTCAAGAACGACTACACGATCGTCATCGTGACCCACAACATGCAGCAGGCCTCGCGCGTCTCGGACCGCACCGCGTTCTTCAACATCGCGGGCACCGGCAAGCCGGGCAAGCTCATCGAGTACGACGACACCGCGACGATGTTCTCGCGCCCGTCCGTCCAGGCGACCGAGGACTACGTCTCGGGCCGCTTCGGCTGATCCGCCGCAGGCGAGAGCGAGCCGCGTCCCTCCGGGGTCGCGGCTCGCTCTCGTTCCACCGCGTGCCCTCCGGGAACGAGAAGAGCCGCACTCCGTGAGGGGAGTGCGGCTCTTCTCGTGCTCGGGCCGTCAGGCGATGTCGATCGCCAGTATCGGATCGGTGGTCGGAGTCGGCGAGCCGCCGGCGTCCTCGACCGTCACGGCGACGACTCCGCCCTCGGTCAGGCTCCCCTCGAGCGGGGCCACGGTGCTGCCCTCTCCCCCATCGAACGTCCCTGCGGCGACCGGACCGGACGAGCCGATGTACCAGAGCTCGTAGGTCTTGTCCTCCGGCAGCGGCGCCAGGTCGTCCACCACGAGGGCGGAGCGGCCGAGCGAGCTCGACCAGACCAGCGTCGCCTGCTCGCCGGTGGCGACCGTGCCGGTCGTCTCCTGCGCGTCGGGGGCGCTGCGGATCTGCTCCAGAGCCGTCTGCTGCTGCGTCTGGCCGGGGCCGGACGAGAGCAGCGGCGGAAGGGTCACTCCGCCGACCACGATCACCGCGGCGGCCGCGGCCGCCGAGAGGTAGACCGCGGGGCGGGCGAACCAGCGGCTCCGTGCGCGGTTCGCGGCGCTGCCGCCACCGTCCCGGCGAGCCGTCGGACCGCTCCGCTCGCCCTCGGAGGCGACGGGGACCAGACGGGGCGCGGAGGGCACCTCGTGGTCCTCGTCGGGCTCCTCCAGCGGCAGCTGCGGAGTGGTGGCGATGAGCGCCATCAGGTCGGCCTTGAAGCCCGGCGAAGGCTCCACGGCGGGTGCGTCGGCGACCAGCGCCTCCGCCACCTCGGCGAACGCGTCGGCCTCGCCGCGCGCCTCCGGGTGCTCGGAGAGGAAGCGCTCGTAGCGCTCCTGCTCCTCGGGCGTCAGGATGCCCAGTGCGTGACCCGCCGCGAGATCGCGCGGGTCGTCCATCCCGTCGGGGAGTCGCACATCGTTCACAGGGCCACCCCCATCTCTTCTCGAAGTCTGATCATTCCGTCACGCAGGCGTGTCTTGACGGTTCCCACGGGGCACTGCAGGATCCCCGCGATCTCGCTGTGCGAGTATCCGCCGTAGTAAGCGAGCTGCAGCGCCTGCCGCTGCAGTTCCGTCAGGCGGCCCATGGCGGCCGCGACCTTCTCGTGCTCGAGGGACACCTCCGCCTGCTCGGAGACCTGGTCGTAGTCGCGTCCGAGGTCTCGGATTCCGATGCGCATGTCCCGATCACGGCCGGCTTGAGCCGCGCGGACCCTGTCGATGGCCCTGCGGTGTGCCATCGTGAGGATCCAGGTCGTCGCGCTTCCTTTATTCGGAGCGAAACGCCCAGCGGTTTGCCAGATCTCGAGGAAGACCTCCTGGGCCACCTCCTCGGACTGGGAGCGGTCGACGAGGACGCGGATGATCAGGCCGAGGACCCGGCCGGCCATCTGGTCGTAGAGCGCGGCGAACGCGGCCTGCTCTCCCCCGGCGATGCGCTCGAGGAGGACAGCCGCCTCCGCTGTGGTGTCGTCCGTCATCAGCCCCGCCTCGCCCGCGCCCGGGCTGAAAGATTCCGCGTCATCCAGAAGGCTGTCACGGCCAGGCCTGCAACGACGACCGACACCTCGATCGGATGCGTCACGAATCGGACATCCAGCGCCAACGCGCCGATCGGCACGAGCGCGGGTTCGCCCAGCCGGGGGGCCAGCCAGAGCGAGATCACGGCCACCGCCGCAGCGGTGATGCCCGGATAGCTGCGCGGGCGGATGAGGACCCAGAGCCCGGCGAGCACGTCGAGGACCGCGAGGACGCGCATCACCGTGCCCTGCGAGAGCGAGACCCCCGCGGCGAACTGGGCGCCCTCCGCGTCGTCGACGCTCGGCGCGGCGAGGAGGTAGAGGGCGGCGACGACCAGCAGCCCCGTCCCCGCCCAGACGCGCGCGCCGATCCGGAGAGCTCTGCTGTTCTTCATTCCGCTGGCGCCTGTCTGTGGGGACTCGGGCGAGGATCGACTCCTCCTGGGCCCTCGCCTCGCGCACCGTGGCCTCGATGCGAGCAGAGAAGGGGCCGGACCGCAGGAACGCCTCTCGGCGCGAGGCCGCTCGAAGCGGCTATAAGTGGAGCCCGGGGTTACTGCGATCCGGCTTCCGCCAGTCTACCAAAGGCCTCCGCGGTGGCGGCGAGCGGCGTTCGCAATGGGTGAACGCGGGTTGCGCGTCACTCCAGGGAGTCGCTCCGCCACAGCCGCGCGCAGCTCACGAGCTCGGCCGCGGTGGTCGAGAGGCGCAGGGCGCGGGTGGTCAGCTCGCTCGCCCGGACGGGGTTCACCGGCTCCACATCGTCGGCGACCGAGACGGCTCCGGAGGCGCTCACGCGGCAGAACGCCGCGGCGCGGTCCAGTGCCACCGCGAAGTCGCCGTCGAAGACGCCGCGGAGGATCCGGTCGGCCAGCTCGGTGATCTCGGCCGGCCCCGTGGGAGTGCTGGCTCCGGCGACCACCGGGTCGATCGTGGCGGACAGTTCGACTCCGCGCTGGTAGAGGAAGCTCGTGCTCTCCGGGTCCTGCCGGATGACCAGCCGCAGCAGGTAGATCCGCCAGAGGGCGCCCGGCAGGCTCGCCGCGCTGGAGCGCGCCCAGAGCTCGGCCAGCGCGTCGATGCCGTTGTGGTCGGTGTACTCGACCAGGCGGTCGATGACCACCGGGTCGGGGTCGTTCCGGACACGGCTCAGCAGCGCGATCGCGGTCTCGTGGGCGACGCGGCTGATCTGCGCCGGGTCCTCTCCTCCCTGGAACGCCTCGAAGACGTGGGAGGGGAACTTGGTCGGCTTGTGGAAGCCGTCTGTCATGGGGCCGCCTTCCGCGGTCGTGCGCGCGGACGCTCTCGCGCTCGCGCTCCGTAGGGGGTTCGAGGAGGGTAACGCCCGCGGCTGGGCGGGTATGCCCGCGCGGAGGACGCGGTCCGCTCCGGGATCGTCCGCGCTCCGGGCCGCACCTGCTCCGGGCCGCACCTGCTCCGGGGGGCGTCGACGGCCCGCTACCCTGGAGCGCGCGGGCCTCTAGCTCAGTTGGCAGAGCAGCGGACTTTTAATCCGCGGGTCGTCGGTTCGAGCCCGACGGGGCCCACCACACGACCGCCTGGTCGCGCTTTCCGGACAGTGCCAGGGCGCAGCCAGGTCGCCGCACTACCGTGCAGAGGTGCTGACCGTCCTCCGCGTCCTCCTGCGCGGGCCTCGGCTGTGCGAGGCGTGCCGAGTCCGGCCGGCCCGCCGCCGTGACCCGTTCTGCTCGACGGACTGCGCGAAGACGTACTACCTCTACCTCTGACGGCTCGTCCGGGCCGCGGTGCTCCGCGACGGCATCACTCGTGGCAGAGCGACCACACCTCGTCCGGGTAGTCGCGGACCTTCTCGCCGACGAGCAGGCGCCAGCGGCCGTCCTGGTGCTCGAGCAGGCGGCCGGTGACGACCTCCGAGAGCCAGTCGGAGTCGATCCGGTACCAGCGGACGAGGCGGACGGTCGTCGCGGTGTGCGAGACGCGGGTCGTCATCGCGGGAGTCCCTTCTCGAGGAGGGAGCGGGGTGCTGGAACCAGCGGGGCGTTCGACGCGCGAACGGGGGGATGACCCGCGCCGGGACGACTCCGTTGTCGACCGGCCGGGAGACTGCGGCGGGCATCCGGCGGACCGGATGCCAGGAACTCTAGACGACCGCGCAGACGGTGTCTGTCCCGTCGCCGGTCACAGCGGAGCGACTCCGTTCAGCGGGCTCAGGGCTGGACGGTGCAGCCGGCCGGGCGCGTCTGCCGGAACGCGGCCGCCTCGCGGGTGCGGGAGCGGAGCCTCCTCGCGCGGCGGCGGAGGAGCCGCTCGCTCGGGCCGAAGGCTCCGGATTCGAGGAGCTGGCGGAGGGACAGGGTCACCTGCCGGGCCAGACGGGGATCGATGCGGCCGGGGATCCGGATCGCGTCGATGAGGTCGAGGGCGTTGCGCGTGGTGCGGGAGATCGCCATGACGGAACCCTAGGGACGTCGGGGCGCGGTGTGCGCGCCCCGGACGGGGGCGCCGACGGGGACTGATGCTCAGCCCCGGGGCGCCCCGGCGGGATCAGTCGTGCCCGTTGCTGCCGTCGCCACGGCCCGTGGAGGACTGCAGGCGGTCGATGTGCTCGGAGGCCTGGGCCTTGGTGAGGTCGGCGGGCAGGGTCTCGCCCGCCTCGCGCGCGAGGGTGTCGAGGTAGCTGCGCTGCGGGCCGGTCATCGGCTCGTCGCCGGTGACCCAGTCGGACGGGTCCTTGCTGGCGCTGGTGTCGCTGCCGTCGTCGGCACGGGCGCCGAGGACGTCGCCCTCGGTCTTGACATCGGGATCGGTGGTGTTGTCATCGCTCATGGTGCGACCGTACGCCCGACCACCGACGCCGACGAGGGCTTGCGGAGCGGGCCCGGGCGCCCCGCTTCACGACCCGAGCAGCGCGTGCGCGACGGTGAAGATGACCAGCCCGGCCAGGGAGCCCACGACGGTGCCGTTGATCCGGATGAACTGGAGGTCCTTCCCGACCTGCAGCTCGAGCTTCTCGGACGTCTCGCGCGGGTCCCAGCGGTGGATGGTGTCGCCGATGATGCTGGCGATGTCGGTGCGGTAGCGGTCGACCAGGTTGGCCGCGACCGATCCGATCCAGGAGTCGACGGTCGCCGCGAGACCGGCGTCGGTCGAGAGCCGGCGGCCCAGATCGACCACGATCGACTCGATGCTGCCGCGGAGGGGGCTCGACGGGTCGTCCATCGCGCCGAGGAGGGAGGCCTTCGTCGCCTCCCAGGCGTCCCCGGCGAGCTCGCGGACGCGCGGGCTGTCGAAGGCGCGGTTCTTGATCTCCTCGACCCGGGCGATCAGGTCGGGGTCGGTGCCCAGATCCTGCGCCAGCGTGGCGAGGTAGCCGTCGATCGCGATCCGGAACGGGTGCACCTGGTCCTCGCGCACCGCGGCGACGAAGACGAGCGCCTCGCGGTACAGCCGCTCGTCCACCGCTCGGCTGACCGCGGAGGGCAGCCAGCTCGGCAGGCGGCCGCTGACCATGCGGGTGAAGCTCTGCGGGTTCGCGGTCAGCCACGCCTCCGCCTGCTCCACCAGCGTGTCCACGAGGCGCCGGTGGTGGCCCGCCTCGACCACGCTGCCCACCAGCGAGCCCAGCGGCGGGCCCCACTGCGGGTCGAGGAGGTGGCGCCGCGCCAGCGCCTCGATCACGCGCTGCACGTCGGAGTCGTCCAGCAGGGCGATCGCCGAGCGGACGGCCGCGGCACTCTCGCCGCCGACCCGGTGCGCGTTCTCCGGCTCGGCGAGCCACAGCCCCGCCCGCCGGGCGATCCCGAAGGAGTCGAGCTTCTCGCGCACGATGGCGCCGCGGAGGAAGTTCTCCTCGACGAACTGCGCGAGGCTCGCGCCGATCTCGTCCTTCTTGGTCGGGATGATCGCGGTGTGCGGGATCGGCAGGCCCAGCGGCCGACGGAACAGCGCTGTCACGGCGAACCAGTCGGCGAGCGCGCCGACCATCCCGCCCTCGCTCGCGGCCCGGACCCACTGCAGCCACGGGTAGCGCTCCTGCAGGGCGAACGACACGGCGAAGACGACGGCCATCACCACGAGCAGGCCCGTGGCGAGCCGCTTCATCCGGACGAGGGCGACGCGCTTGGCCTCGTCGTCGCGCCCGACGGCCGCGAGGGTGGTCATGACGCGGTGGGGAACCCCTCGTGGCGGATGCCCCACGCGACGGTCCACTCCTCGCCCGGGTCGAGCCAGCGCAGGCCCTGCCCGCTGTTGAAGGCCTCTGCGGGAGCGGTCATCGGCTCCACGGCGATCGCGGTCTTCACGTCGTCGCCGTCGGGGAAGATCCGGGTGATGAAGACCTGGATGAAGTTGTGCGAGGCGTCGGCCCAGAGGAGCACGCGGCGGCCGTCCGCGGCGCGGAGGCCGTGCACGCTCTCGCCGTCGACCATCCGGACGTCGGCCCAGGCGTCGTCGAGCTCCAGGTCGCCGATGCGGCGGCCGGAGCGGAGGTCCCACTCGGTGCCCTCGACCGGGTTCTGCACGGTGGGGTTGAGGCGCTCGTCGACCTCGATGTGCACCGCCGCGTCGACGGTGATCTCGAGCTCGTCGGTCGGGACGTCGCCGATGGCGAGGAAGGGGTGCGTGCCGATGGCGACGGGCGCCTCGTCGGCTCCGACGTTGACGACGCGGTGGACGACCTTCAGCCCGTCGGCCTGCAGCTCGTAGCGGACCGAGGTCTCGAGGTGGAACGGGTAGCCCGCCTGCGGCACGACCGGCGCGGCCAGCTCGACGAAGGACGGGCCCTGGTCGACGAGGCGGTACGGGGTGCTCACCAGGAGGCCGTGGATGGCGTTGTGGTACTTCGGCTCGGTGATCGCGAGCTGGAGCGTCTCGCCGCGGTGGTGCCAGCGCCCGTCCTTCACGCGGTTGGGCCAGGGCATCAGGACGATGCCCGAGCCGAACGGCGGGACGGTGCTCTCCGGGTAGGAGGCGGTGATCTCCACTCCGTCGACCGAGAGGTGGCGCAGCGCTGCGGCCACCTCCGTCACGACGGCGTGCAGGGTGCGTCCCTCAGCGGTGAGGTCGAGCGAGAACTGGCGCCCGGTGGCGGGGGCGGGGGTGAAGTCGGCCATTCCTCGATCCTACGGACTGACGCGCTCGCCGAGCGCCCGGCAGCGGGTGACCGCGAGCCCCGCCTCCTCCAGAGCGGCGACGAGTCCGTCGGCGGCGCCCGCCCCCGTGAGCAGACGGTCGAACTCGTCGGGAGCGGCGACCCGGCCGAGGTCGACCACTCCGAGCTTCGAGGAGTCCGCGACCACGACCCGGCGGGTCGCCGCCTGCAGCATCCGACGCTTCAGGGTCGCCTCCGGGAGATTGACGTTGGTGACGCCGGCCTCGGGGTGCACGCCGGTGCAGCCGATGAAGGCGATGTCGGCGCGGATCCGCTCGAGCAGCTCGGACGCCAGCGGCTCGACCAGCGAGTGCTGCAGCGGCCGCAGAGTGCCCCCGGTGACGACGACCGTGAAGCGCGGGATGGCCGGCTCGAGCGCCAGCGCAGTGGAGAGGCCGTTCGTGATCACCGTGACGTCGCGCAGATCCTCCCGCGCCACGAGCGCGTGCGCGATGGCGAGCGGGGTGGTGCCCACGTCGAGCACGATGCTCTGCCCGGAGGAGACGGAGGCGGCGGCCTCCTCGCCGATCGCGGCCTTCTCGTCGGAGGCGGCGCTGAGGCCCTCCTCGAGCGAGCGCTCGCCGGTGGGCCTCGGCGCCGGGATCGCCCCTCCGCGCACCCGCTGGAGGACGCCCTCGCTCGCGAGCAGGGCGAGATCGGAGCGGACCGTGACGACCGAGACCCCGAGCATGTCGGCCATCGGGGCGACCCCGACGAAGCCCGAGCTCTCGGCGGCCAGACGCAGCCGCAGCCGGCGCTCGATCGCCGACGTGGACTCCTGCTCGCCGTCCGTCCTCATCCGCCCATCGTGCCCGCGGACCGGTGGACTTGTCAAAGGGAAAACGAGCTTTCCTTTTCGAAGATGCGGCCCTAGTCTGACTCCTGCCATGAACGAAGCGATCACACTCTCCGCCGGCGTCGTCAAGCGCCCGCACACGCTGGCCGACGGCCGCGAGCTCCTCTACTTCGACGACGCCGACACGACCCTCCCCCCGGAGCGCGCCGCCGACGCACGCCACCTCGACCCCCGCCCCGCCACCGCGCGGATGCGCCAGGACGTGCTGACCGGCGAGTGGGTCTCCATCGCCGCGTCGCGCCAGAACCGCGTGTTCCTGCCGCCGGCCGAGCTCGATCCGCTCGCCCCGGCGTCGCCGACGAACCCGTCGGAGGTGCCCAGCCGGTACGACGTCGCCGTCTTCGAGAACCGCTCCCCCTCCTTCGGCCCGCTCCTCGAGGACGCGGACGCGCCCGCCTCCCTGGAGGACCTGCGCACTCTCGGGCTCGGCCGGACGCTGACCAGCGTCGGCCGCTGCGAGGTCGTCTGCTTCAGCCCCGAGCACGAGGGCTCGTTCGCCACGCTCAGCGCCTCCCGCGCCCGGACCGTGGTCGAGGCCTGGGCCGACCGCGTGGGCGCCCTCTCGGCCCTTCCCGGCGTGCAGCAGGTCTTCCCGTTCGAGAACCGCGGCGAGGCGATCGGCGTCACGCTGCACCACCCCCACGGGCAGATCTACTCCTACCCCTACGTCACGCCGCGCACGACCCGCCTGCTCGCCTCGCTCGACAGCTACGGGCCGTCGATGTTCGCCGACGTCCTCGCCTTCGAGCAGGCCGGCGAGCGCGTCCTCCTCCGCGGCGAGCACTTCACCGCGTTCGTGCCGTTCGCCGCGCGCTGGCCCGTCGAGGTGCACCTCCTGCCGCACCGCCACGTCCCGGACCTGGCGGCGACGACCCCGGAGGAGCGCGACGAGCTGGCTGTGATGTACCAGCGCCTGCTCCGCGGCATCGACGCCCTCTACGACACCCCGACGCCCTACATCGCCGCCTGGCACCAGGCCCCGGTGCACGAGCGCCGCGACGAGGTGCGCCTGATGCTCCAGATCACCTCGCCCCGCCGCGCCGAGACGAAGCTCAAGTACCTCGCGGGGAGCGAGGCCGCGATGGGCGCCTGGATCGGCGACATCGCCCCCGAGACGAGCGCCGCGGCCCTGCGCGCGGCGATCGAGCGGTCCGACGCGGCCGTGCTCGAGGCCGGGATCGCACAGCGCCCCGGCGCGGCCCTGCCGGTCGCCGCACACAGCGACGACTCGCTTCCCGGCGGCGCCGCCACTCCCGCCACCACCGCCGCCGACATCGCCGAGGAGAACCGATGACCGCCGCTCCCGCCTCCCTGACCGCCGTCGCCGAGAGCGCGGCCGCCGCCTTCGAGCGCACTTTCGGCCGCCCCGCCGCCGGCGTCTGGGCCGGCCCCGGCCGCGTGAACCTGATCGGCGAGCACACCGACTACAACGACGGCTTCGTCTTCCCCTTCGCGATCGACCGCGCCACGGCGATGGCCGTCGCGCCCAGGGAGGACCGCCTGATCCGGATCAGCAGCGCCTTCTCCCCCGAGGTGGTCGAGGTCGCTCTCGACGAGCTCGGCCCCGGCGCCGTGACCGGCTGGTCGGCCTACCCGCTCGGCGTGGTCTGGGCGCTCACCGAGTACGGCGTCGACCTGGGCTCCCGCTCGGGCTTCGACGCGTACGTCGACTCCGACGTGCCGGTCGGCGCGGGGCTCTCGAGCTCGGCGGCGCTGATGTGCGCGATGGCCGTCGCCCTCGACGAGCTCTGGCACCTCGGCTTCGACCGCGCGACGATGGCCCGCGTCGGTCGTCGCGCCGAGAACGTCGCGGTCGGCGCCCCCACCGGGATCATGGACGAGTCCGCCTCCCTCTTCGGGAAGCGCGACGCCGCGGTGTTCCTGGACTGCCGCAGCCTCGACACCGAGGTCGTCCCCCTCGGCTTCGAGGAGGCCGGGCTCGTCCTGCTCGTCGTCGACACCCGCGTCGAGCACGCGCACGCCACCGGCGGCTACGCCGAGCGGCGCGCCTCCTGCGAGCTCGGCGCCGCGACCCTCGGCGTGCCGTCGCTCCGCGAGCTGACGGTCGACGACCTGCCGCGCGCCCAGGAGCTCCTCGACGACGTCACCTACCGGCGCTTGAAGCACGTCGTGACCGAGGACGCCCGCGTGCTCGAGACCGTCCGCACCCTGCGCGAGCACGGTCCCCGGGCGATCGGCGATCTGCTCGACGCCGGCCACGTCTCACTCCGCGACGACTTCGAGATCTCGGTGCCCGAGCTCGACACCGCCGTCGAGGCGGCGCGCCGCGCCGGAGCGATCGGCGCCCGGATGACCGGCGGCGGCTTCGGCGGCTCCGCGATCGCCCTCACCCCGGTGGAGAAGGAGGAGGAGGTCCGCGCCGCGGTCCTCGCCGCCTTCGCCGAGAAGGGCTTCACGACTCCGGAGCTCTTCCTGGTCACGGCCGCCGACGGCGCGGGTCGGGTGCTCTGACCTCTGCTTCCGTCGACGCCCCCTGCGACCTCGCGTCGCAGGGGGCGTTCCTCGTCCAGCCGCTACGGCGCCGGATCCGGCGGAACGACGGCGCGCGCTTCTCCCCCGGTGACCCGAACCAGCTCGGCGAAGCTCGTCGGGTAGACGGTGTGCGCGTGCCCGGCCGCAGCCCAGACCACGTCGTAGGCGGCGAGGGCCGTGTCGACCACGGTGCGCAGCGGCGCGGGATGGCCCACCGGCGCGATCCCGCCGATCGTCTGGCCCGTCGCGGACTTCACCTCCGCGGCCGGCGCCCGGGTGATCGATCCGCCCAGCTGCACGCCCAGCCAGGCGGTGTCGACGCGGTGGCCGCCGCTGGTCAGGACCAGCAGCGGCGCACCGTCGATCAGGAACACGAGCGAGTTGGCGATCTGGCCGACGTCGACGCCCAGCGCCTCGGCCGCCAGTGCCGCCGTCGACGCGGCCGAATCGAGCCAGCGCACGGTCGGGTGCACGCCGTGCCGGTCGAGGTCGGCGAGGACGCGGTCGACGGCCGGGTGGCTCCGTTCGCTCATGCCGCCGAGGCTAGCGCCCCGGCCGCGCTCACTTCTCGAACGTGGAGGCGTCGATCACGAAGCGGTAGCGGACGTCCGAGGCGAGAACGCGCTCGTAGGCCTCGTTGATCTGCGAGGCCGAGACGACCTCGACCTCGCTCGCGATGCCCTTCTCGGCACAGAAGTCGAGCATTTCCTGGGTCTCGCGGATGCCGCCGATGCCCGAGCCCGCGAAGGAGCGACGGGCGCCGAAGAGCGTGAAGACGTGCAACGGCAGCGCCTCGGCCGGAGCGCCCACGTTCACCATCGTGCCGTTGCGGCGCAGAAGCCCCAGGTAGGCGTCGAGGTCGAGGGGCGCGCTGACCGTGTTGACGATCAGGTCGAAGGTGTTCGCGAGATCGGTGAAGGTCGCCTCGTCGCGCGTCGCGTAGTAGTGGTCGGCGCCCAGGCGGAGGCCGTCCTCCTTCTTGCTGAGGGTCTGCGAGAGCACGGTGACCTCGGCGCCCATCGCGTGCGCGAACTTGACGGCCATGTGGCCGAGCCCGCCGAGGCCGACGACGGCCACGCGCTTGCCGGGCCCCGCCTCCCAGTGCGAGAGCGGCGAGTAGGTCGTGATGCCCGCGCACAGCAGCGGGGCGGCGGCCTCGTAGGGGATCGACTCCGGGACGCGGAGCACGAAGTCCTCGACGACGACGACGTGCGTGGAGTAGCCGCCCTGGGTGATGGTGCCGTCGCGGTCGACGGAGGCGTAGGTGCCGGTGTTGCCCTTCAGGCAGTACTGCTCCTCGCCCGCGAGGCAGTTCTCGCACTCGCGGCAGGAGTTCACCATGCAGCCGACGCCGACGCGGTCGCCGACGGAGTGCTTGGTGACCTCGGAGCCGACCTCGGCGACGACGCCGACGATCTCGTGGCCGACGGTCAGCGGGTACGCCACCGGACCCCAGTCGCCGCGGACGGTGTGGATGTCGGAGTGGCAGATGCCGGAGTAGGCGATCTCGATGAGCACGTCGTGCGGTCCGACGTCGCGGCGCTCGATGGTGGTGGGGACGAGCGGCTCGGTCGCGGAGGGGGCGGCGTAGGCGGTGACGGTGAGCATGGGTTCTCCTCGTGGGGCGGGGCGCGCTCCGAGGACGTGTCCGACGGAGTGGGGGACGCGAGAGCGCCGGGCCACGCTACCGGCAGGCGACTGGACGTCGCCCCCGAGCGCGGTCCGGCGCGGGTCCCGTGGCGCGGGACCGGTCAGCGCAGGGCGCGCTCGGCCGCCGTCACCACGTTGTGGATGAGCATCGCGCGCGTCATCGGGCCGACGCCGCCGGGCACGGGCGAGAGCCAGCCCGCGACCTCCGCCACCTCCGGTGCGACGTCGCCGGTCAGCTTCGCGCGGCCCGTCTCCGGGTTCTCGACCCGCGTGATGCCCACGTCGAGCACGGCGGCGCCGGGCTTCACCCAGTCGGCGCGGATGAGCCCGGGCACGCCCACGGCGGCCACCACGATGTCGGCGCGGCGCACCTCCGCGGCGAGATCGGCCGTGCGGGAGTGGGTGAGGGTCACGGTGGCGTCGAGGCCCTTCCGCGTGAGCAGGAGCCCGAGCGGTCGGCCGACCGTGAGCCCGCGACCCACGACGACGACGTGCCTGCCCGAGGTCGGGATGCCGTGGCGCTGCAGCATCTCGACGATCCCGTTCGGCGTGCAGGGCAGCGGGCTGTCCAGCTCACCCTCGACGCCGAGCACCAGGCGGCCGAGGTTGGTGGGGTGCAGGCCGTCGGCGTCCTTGTCCGGATCCATGAGCTCGAGCATCGCGTTCTCGTCGATGCCCTTCGGCAGCGGGAGCTGGATGATGTACCCGGTCACGGCCTCCGAGTCGTTGAGCTGCCGGATGGCGGCGCGGATGTCGTCCGCCGACGCGGTCGCGGGGAGGTCCACGCGGATCGACTCGATCCCGACCTCCGCGCAGTCGCGGTGCTTGCCCGCGACGTACGAGCGGGAGGCGGGATCGTCCCCCACCAGCAGCGTGCCGAGCCCGGGCACGACGCCCCGCTCGCGCAGAGCGGCGACCCGCTCCGCGATCTCCGTCTTGACCGCCGTCGCCGTCGCGACGCCGTCGAGTACCTGTGCCGTCATCTCGGGCTCCTCGGTCGTGGCGCGGCGGAGGGGGACGGTTTCCCGGCCTCCGCCGCGCGGGTGGTGCAGCGGATCGACTACAGCCCGGGGTAGAGCGGGAAGTCGTCGGTGAGGCAGGCGACACGGCCGCGCAGCGCCTCGAGGTCGGCCGAGGGCTTGAGCGCCTCGGCGATGACGTCGGCGACCTCGGTGAACTCCGTGTCGCCGAAGCCGCGGGTCGCGAGCGCCGGCGTGCCGATGCGCAGGCCCGAGGTGACCATCGGCGGGCGGGGGTCGAACGGCACGGCGTTGCGGTTGACCGTGATGCCGACCTCGTGGAGGCGGTCCTCGGCCTGCTTGCCGTCCAGCGGCGAGTCGCGCAGGTCGGCGAGGACGAGGTGGACGTCCGTGCCGCCGGTCAGGACGTCGATGCCCTCGGCCTTCGAGTCGGCCGCCGTGAGGCGCTCGGCGAGGATCTGCGCGCCGCGGATGGTGCGTGCCTGGCGGTCGGCGAACTCGGGCTCGCCGGCGAGCTTGAACGCGGTCGCCTTCGCGGCGATCACGTGCATGAGCGGGCCGCCCTGCTGGCCGGGGAAGACGGCCGAGTTCAGCTTCTTGGCGTACTCCTGCTTCGCGAGGATGAGCCCCGAGCGCGGGCCGGCCAGCGTCTTGTGGACGGTGGTCGTCACGACGTCGGCGTAGGGCACCGGCGACGGGTGCAGCCCCGCCGCCACGAGGCCGGCGAAGTGGGCCATGTCGACCCAGAGCTTCGCGCCGACCTCGTCGGCGATGGCGCGGAACGCCTCGAAGTCGAGCTGACGGGGGTAGGCGGACCAGCCGGCGATGAGCACCTGCGGACGGACCTCGAGGGCCTTCTCGCGGACCGCGTCCATGTCGATGCGGAAGGTCTGCGGGTCGACGCCGTACGCGGTCGCGTTGTAGAGCTTGCCCGAGAAGTTCAGCTTCATGCCGTGGGTCAGGTGGCCGCCGTGCGCGAGCTCGAGGCCGAGGATGGTGTCTCCGGGCTGCACGAGCGCGGCGAGCGCCGCGGCGTTGGCGGAGGCTCCGGAGTGCGGCTGGACATTGGCGAACTCGGCGCCGAAGAGGGCCTTGGCGCGGTCGATCGCGAGCTGCTCGGCGATGTCGACGTACTCGCAGCCGCCGTAGTAGCGGCGGCCGGGGTAGCCCTCGGCGTACTTGTTGGTCAGGACGGAGCCCTGCGACTCGAGGATCGCGCGCGGCACGAAGTTCTCGCTCGCGATCATCTCGAGGTAGCCGCGCTGGCGGTCGAGCTCCTGCTGGAGCACGGCGGCGATCTCGGGGTCGACCACCGACACGGGCTGGTCGAACGAGGCGGCGACGCCGGGGCTGGCGGGGGAAGAGGACACGGACGCTCCTTGGCTGGGAAACGGAAGGGGCCCGGCAGGTCGCGGCGGCGCGACACGGCTCGTTCGGGCGACCCGATCTACGGTATCCGTTCCAGCCCAGGCGTGCGGCGGGAAAAGTGTCCGGGGCACTGCCCCGGAGGAGGTGCCGCTCCCTGATGGTCACCCATCCGAACGCCAGTCGCGGCGGGCTCACTCTAGCAAGCGGGCCGGGTGGCGCGGGAGTCGCGCCAGTCGGGGGCGGGCACGCGCGATCGTGCGACGATCCCTCGGGCGGTCCCGGCGCGGGACCGGGAGGGAGGGCGTCGCCGTGAGTCCTCGACGCCGCTCCGAGCGCATCGACGGCCGCAGCGACGAGGAGCTCGTCGCGCTGGTCCGGGAGGGCAGCACCGACGCGGTCTCCGAGCTCTGGCGCCGCCACTCCTCGGCCGGGCGCACCGTGGCCCGGGCGTGGGCGAGCAGCTCCGACCCCGACGACCTGGTCTCGGAGGCGTTCCTCCGCGTCCTGCGGGCGATCGAGCGCGGCGGCGGACCCGAGGGCGCCTTCCGCCCCTACTTCTTCACCGCCGTCCGCAACGTCGCGGGATCCTGGGCCCGGCGGGACCGGCACGAGCGGCCGTTCGACGAGGCCGACCGCGCCCTCCCCTCTGCCGGCCCCGATCCCGAGGCGCACGCCCTCGCCGCCCTCGAACGCGACCTGGGCGCGCGCGCGTTCCGGGCGCTGCCGCCGCGCTGGCAGGAGGTGCTCTGGTACACGGAGGTGGAGGGCCTGTCCCCCGCCGCCGCCGCACCGCTGATGGGCCTGCGGCCCAACGCGGTCGCAGCGCTCGGGGTGCGGGCGCGGGAGGGGCTGCGCTCCGCGTGGATCCGGGAGCACGTGGCGGACGCCTCGGCGACGGGCGAGTGCGAGTGGGTGCTCGAGCGGGCGGGGACGTACGCGCGAGGACGCGTCCCCGTCCGGGACAGGCACCGCATCGACCGGCACCTGGACGGGTGCCTCTCCTGCCGGGAGGCGCTGGCGGAGGCCGAGAGCACTGCGCGCCGCCTCGCGTCGGTGCTGCTGCCGCTGACCGCCGGGGTGAGCGGCGCAGCCGCCTGGGCGGCGGGCGGGGGCTCCGGCGCGGCCTCCGGTCCGCTGCCGAGCGCGGTCCGGGCGTCGAGCGCGGTCCGCGCATCGGCGGTCCGAGCGTCGAGAGCGGGCAGCGGAACAGGAGTGGTCGTCGCCGCGTCCGCTGCGGCGGCACTCGCGATCGCGGGAGTCGTCGGCGCGGTGGTGCTGCTGTCCGGGAACGGGGGCGGCGCGCTCGTGGCGGCGGAGGACGCCTCCGCGCGGGTGGACGAGCGCGCAACGGCCGAGGCGGCTGCACCGGCGTCGAGCGGAGGAGCGGCGGCGAGCGCCGACCGACCGGAGACGGACCCGGAGGCCGCGGACCGGACGAGTGCAGCGGACGGCGATCCGGCGGGGCGGTCCAGGGGTTCCGGCGCTGCTCCGAGGAGCACGGTGCCGGCCGTGGCCGGACGGGCTGCGTCGGACGATGCCGGAGCGACGCGCGCGACCCCCGGGAGGACGGGACGCCCGCCGCAACAGGAGCCGTCCCACGATCCCGTCGGCGCACCGGCGTCGAGAGGGATCGAGGCGACCGCCTCCCCGACTCCTGCCGCCGAGCCCGCCCCGTCCGGCCCTGCCGTGACCGGCAGCCCCGCACCGGCGCCCTCCCCTGCCGTCACCGAGGCTCCGGCCCCCTCCGGGCCCCCGGGGACCACGACCGGGAGCTCCGCGCCGGGCCCGATCGGCAACGGCCCGGCCCTGCCCTCCGTTCCGGTCCCGACCCCCGCACCCAGCACTCCGGTTCCTGTTCCTCTTCCTGTTCCTGTTCCGACCGTGACTCCCCCACCGGACACTCCGGCTCCGGCAGCGACGCACGTACCGAGCACTCCGGCGCCGGTCCCGACAGAGGCGCCGAGCACCTCCGCTCCGGTCTCGACTCCCGCACCGGTCACGACCCCCACTCCGGCCGCACCTCCCGCTCCGGCCGCACCGACCCTCGCGCTCGACACCGACGGCCGGCTGCTGCCCGATGCCCGGGGCACCGCCGCGCCAGGCGCCGAGGTGCTCCTCGAGGACGCCTCCGACGGACGCCGCGTGGGCTCCGCCACCGCCGACGCCGACGGCTCCTGGACCGCGCCGGCGCTCCCCCTCCCCGCGGGCACGACCACGGTGCTGGCGCGCACCGCTGCAGGAGTCAGCGCCCCCGAGACGGTCGACCTGCGCGCTCCGGTGCTCCTCGCCCGGGCCGCGTCGAGCGGGGGCGCGGTCGGCGTGCTCGTGCTCGCCGATCCCGACGCGGACGGCCTCGACCTCCTGGTCGACGGCGGGCAGGTGCGGTCCCTCGCTCCCGGAGCCCCCGTCCTCGCCGCGACCCTGGAGGTCGGTCCTGGGAGGCACACGATCGGCGTCCGCTACTCCTCCCCGGACGGGCGGACGGGACCCGTCGCCGCCGTGTCCGTCGATGCGGGCTGAGGCGCGCGGACCGCCCCGTGCCCCACCGTTATCCTGGGCGGATGCAGCCCGAACCCGCCGCGTCCGCGACTCCCCGGCCCGCCCCCGTGAGCACCCGTCCGACGGGCAGCGACGCCGCGTGGTCCGGCGCCCGGCCCGCGGGAAACCACTGGACCCTGACCTTCGCCTGCCCCGACCAGCCGGGCATCGTGCACGCCGTGTCCGGTGCCGTCGTCCAGGCCCGCGGCAACATCACCGAGAGCCAGCAGTTCTCGAGCGCCGACACCGGCCGCTTCTTCATGCGCCTGCAGGTGGAGTCGCCCATCAGCCGCGAGGAGTTCGCCGCCGCCCTGCTGCCGATCACGGAGCACTACGGGATGACCTGGCGCCTCGACGTCGTCGGCCGGCCGCTGCGCACCCTCGTCCTCGCCTCCACCGCCGCGCACTGCGTCAACGACCTGCTCTTCCGCCAGCGCGCCGGGCAGCTCGCGGTGGACATCCCGATGATCCTGTCCAACCACGGCAGCCTGCGCGACCTCGCCGAGTTCTACGGCGTGCCCTTCGAGTCGCGCCCCGTGGTCTCGCCGGAGTCGAAGCGCGGGTTCGAGGAGCGCGTGCTGGAGGTCGTCGAGGAGCACGACGTCGAGCTCGTGGTCCTGGCGCGCTACATGCAGATCCTCTCCCCCGAGCTCTGCGCGCGACTGGCCGGTCGCGCCATCAACATCCACCACTCGTTCCTGCCGGGCTTCAAGGGCGCGAACCCGTACAAGCAGGCGCACGCCCGCGGCGTCAAGCTGATCGGGGCGACCGCGCACTTCGTGACCAGCGACCTCGACGAGGGGCCGATCATCGAGCAGAACGTGGTGCGCGTGGACCACTCGCACTCGGTCGCCCAGCTCGTGGCGATCGGGCAGGACGAGGAGAGCCGCACGCTCACGCAGGCGGTCAAGTGGTTCGCGGAGGACCGGGTGCTCCTCGACGGGGCCCGCACCATCATCTTCCGCTGACCTCCGGCGGCTAGCATGGTCGGCGTGAATCGAGCAGGAGCGGACACCGCGGGCACCGACATCAGGATCGGCCCGAACGCGATCCTCCGGTTCCTCCTGGAGCTCGTCGCGCTGGCGACCTTCGCCCTCTGGGGCTTCGCGTCGTGGGACCTCCCGTGGAACATCGTCCTCGGCATCGGCGCTCCGGTGGTCGCCGCGCTGATCTGGGCGCTCTTCCTCTCGCCGCGCGCGGTCCTCGCGATCGACGTCTACGGCCGCTCGCTGATCGAGCTGCTCGTGATGGGCGCCGCCGCACTGGCGTGGCTGGACCTCGGCCAGCCGGTCGTCGCGATCGTCTTCGGCGTCCTCGCCGTCGTCTCCGGCGTCATCGCGGGACGCCGCTCCCTCTGATCCTGACGGCGGCCGCTCAGGCCGAGGGGGCGCTCGCTCGGAGCCGTCCACCGCTGTCCCCGAGGGTGCACCGCTGTCCCCGTGCGATCACCGCCGCCTCGGACCGGAACCGTAGGCGGCGTCCCGACTCGCAGCGGCAGGTCGCCATCGCGCTCTCCCGTCGATGCACCTCCGGGGGTGCGCCACCGCAGCGGGATCCCGGGCCGATCGCACTGCCGGGGCCCCAGTCGGAGATGCTCCGCCCCGCCTGATCGTCGATCTCTCCCCGACCCGCTCCCGCCTCCCCTCTCGAGCCGTTCCCCACGCAGCCCGGCCGGTCCTGCTCCCGGCCCGCACCACGATTCGCCCCGTCTCCGCCTCCCCGACCGGGAACGGCGAACGGCCGCCCCCGCCGCTCCGGGAGGAGCAGGGGGACGGCCGTTCGCGGCGGTCGCGGAGGACTACTCCGCGGCGCCCGCCTCACGCTGCGCCAGGGCGCGGCGTCGGAGGCCGGTGATCACAGCACCTGCACCGAGGAGGGCGAGGGCGGCGGCTCCGAGGAGACCGCCGTCGAAGCCCGTCGACGGGAGGCCGCCGGCGCCGTGGCCGGGCGCGCCCGGTCCGGCGGTCGGCGTGGAGGTGGGCTCCCCCGGTCCGGCGGTCGGCGTGGAGGTGGGCTCCCCCGGTCCGGCGGTGGGACCGGCCGTCGGCGTCGCGGTCGGCTCCGGGGTGCCCGTGGGCTCCGGAGTCGCGGTCGGCGTCGGGGTGGGGGTGACCGCCTCGGTGACGTCGACGCTCACGAGCGTCGCGAGTCCCGAGTCGGTGTAGGCGACACGGCCGAGGTAGCGGGCCGGGCCCGCCAGGTTCGACCAGGAGACCGCGTACGCGATCGGCTCGCCCTGCACGGCGTCGACCACGGCGGGGTCGGTGCTCAGCGAGCCGAGACCGTTCTCCGGAGTGATGACGAAGCTGCGGAAGTCGAACGTGACGGTCGAGGATCCCGGAGCGGTCGAGTAGACATCGGCCTGGACCGTGTACTCGCCCGGAGCGGGGTCGGCGATGTCGACGCGCTCGTCGGCCGAGCCGGTCGCCGAGGTGAAGACCTTGTCGGTGCTCTCGCTGGTGACGGTGAGGTCGAGGTCGGCCGCGTCGTCGAGCGAGTCGAGGTCGAAGCGGGCGAACTCGGCGCCCTCCGGCACCACGACGGTGGTCGTCAGCGACTTCCCCGTGGGGAGCGTCGCCGAGTGGCCGTCGGCGGCGGTGGCGTCCTCGGCGAGGACACCCTCGGCGAGACCGCTCGCGGTGAGCGGCAGCGCGCCGGTGATGCCGGGCGTGACCGTCACCGTGCCGGTGCCGGTCGAGCCGGTGCCGGAGACCTCGTAGGGCGCGTCCAGCAGGACGGGGCGCACCGCGATCGGGCTGCGGACGTCGTGCTCCGCGCTCGCCCAGGTCAGGTAGCCGGTGGCGAACTGGTTGAGCGCCGCCGAGCCGGTGGTGAAGGAGACCGTGTACTCCGCCGTCTGGCCCGCACCCGTGAAGGAGAGAGTCGAGGGCGAGACGACGGTGTCGATCCCGGCGAGGCCGTCGACCGAGGCGGTGTAGGTGCCCGCGCCGGTCGAGGTGACCGTGCGGGTCACAGTCTGCGTGCCCGCGAGGGCGCCGATCGCGATCGAGGCCTGGTTGAGGTCGGACGGGTCGATCGCGGCGATCGGGTCGATCACCGGGTTCGAGGTGAAGACGTAGCCCGCACCCTTGAGGAACGCGATCCAGTCCTCCGTGCCGCTCTGGTAGAGCAGTCCGGGATCGAGGAACGCGGCAGGGTCGACGTGTCCGGCGCCCTGGGCGAAGACGTCCTCGGACGCGGCGCCCGACTGGTCGACGCTGTCGTAGGCGGAGGTCATCATGGCCGACTTCACCGCGGACGGCGAGGCCTTCGGGGTCGCACCGAGGATCAGCGCGCCGAGGCCCGCCACGTGCGGCGACGACATCGAGGTGCCGGACTCGAACGCGAAGGCGGGGTCGTCACCCTCGGCGTTGAAGCTGTCGGCGAGGATCGCGACGCCGGGCGCCGTGAGGTCGGGCTTCAGCACGTCGGCGCCGTCCGCCTCAGCGGGTCCGCGCGACGAGAAGCCGGCGACCTGCGGGACGGGGATGGAGGCTCCGGACGAGTTGCCCTCGGAGAGGGTCACGGTCGCACCGGCGGTGCCGGCGTAGGTCGTGATCGCCTGGTAGGCCTGCGAGTCGATCTGGATGCTCGGGACCGAGTGGTCGTCGACGTGCAGGGCGTTCGGGGTCGGGTTGAGCAGCAGCATGCCGATGCCGCCGGCCCGCTCGACCTCGGCCGACTTGGAGACGCGCGCGGTGACGCCCGCGGTGCAGGCGACGATCGTGCCCTTCACCTTGTCGGGGTCGAGGGTGCCGGTCTCGCAGATGGCGGGGTTCTCGGCGCCCGAGCGGACGACGTCGGCGCTGTTCACCAGCGGTCCCGTGACGTCCTCGTGGACCGAGATGGATCCTCCGACGAACTTCTGGCCGTCGCCGAGAGCGGCGGTCGCGGTGTAGGTCGGGATGGAGGACGCGGCGACCGTGGTGTACCAGGGCGACGCGTGGTCGAGCGTGGAGGCGCCCGCACCCGAGTTGCCGGCCGAGGCCGCGACGAAGACGCCGGCGGCGGCGGCGTTGAGGAACGCCTCGTCGATCGCGGTCAGGGTCGAGGTGGCCGAGCCGCCGCCGATCGAGAAGTTGATGACGTCGACGCCGTCCTTGGTCGCGGCGTCGATGGCCGCGAGGATGCCCGCTCCGGAGCAGAAGTCGTCGTCGTCGGTGCCCTCGTCGGGTCCGTTCCAGCAGACCTTGTACGCGGCGACCTTGGCGGCCGGGGCGACTCCGGAGATCTTCCCGTAGTCGTAGCCGTCGACGCTCGCCTCGACGCCGTTGTTGCCGGCTGCCGTGCTCGCGGTGTGCGAGCCGTGTCCGTCGGCGTCGCGCGGGGAGCGGTACTCGGGGTTGTCCGTCGAGCCGACCTCCTCGTCCGCGAGGAACCAGCGTGCGCCGATGAGCTTCTGGTTGCACTCGTCGCCGTCCCACTGCTCGGAGGCGGGGAGCCCCGGCGAGCAGGAGCCGACGAAGGTGCCGCCGTCCGACTTCACGAAGGAGGTGGTGGTGCCGTCCGTGTAGGGGGCCGCTCCGGGCGAGGTCGCCAGGGGCGCGCCTGCGAAGGAGGGGTTCTCGGGCGCGATGCCGGAGTCGATGACGCCGACGACGACGCCCTCGCCCGCCTTGTCGATGCCGCCCAGCTTCTGCCAGACGCCGGCCTCGCCCTCGAGGCCGAGGAAGTCGGTGGAGCGCTGCTGTCCGGTGTCGGGCACGGGGGTACCGGCGGCGGCCGCGGCGAGCGGCGAGGCCTGCGCGGCGCGGTCGACCTTCAGGTTCTCGACCTTGCGGACCTGGGCGACGTCGCGGCGGCTCGCGAGCTCGCCCGCCTGCTCGCCCGAGAGGGTCGCGGAGAAGCCGTTGAGGGCGACGGTGTAGTGGTAGCCGATGGCGGCGTCGACCGCGGAGGCGACGTCCTCCTGGCGCTGCTCGAGGTGGGCGGAGTAGTCCTCCACCGGAGCAGAGGCGGCCTGCAGCTGCGCACCGTCGACGGGCGCGGTGCGGGCGAAACGGGCATCGCTGCCCTGGTAGGTGGCCGCGGAGGGCTCGACGAGGGTGACGACGTAGTCGCCGTCGTCGAAGCTCTGGCCGACGGAGAGCCCGCCGACGAGCGAGGCACTGCCGGCGAGAGGGGCGGCACTGGCGCCGGTGGTGGCGAAGGCCGCGGTCGCGGCGACTCCGAGGACGGCGAGGCCCGCGAGGATGCGCCTCTCAGCGCGGCGGACGGGTGGTCGGTGGGACAGGTGGATCGGCAATCGATGTCCTTACTCACATTCGCTGGGAACCGGATCGGTTTCCACACAGAAACGACCCTACGAACTCGATTGCCCAGCTTTGTTACGAACAGGTAACGAAGTCGACGCTGAAGGGGGCCGATCCGTTGGCACTCCCCCTCCCCGAGTGCTAATTTAATCGCGTTGAGCCGGGTCGGCTCAACTCTTGGAACTCTTCGTTGCACGACTGAATGGAGTGATCTCATGGCTGTCACCTACGACCCCGTCCGCGAGCTGGACCGCCTCGCCACCGCCCTCCTCGGCTCCGGCCAGGGGCCCCGCCGGATGCCGATCGACCTGTACCGGGACGGCGACCACTACGTCCTCACCGCCGACCTCCCCGGCATCGACCCCGGGTCGGTCGACGTCGACGTGGACGGGCAGCTCCTCACCATCCGCGCCCAGCGCACCGTCGCGGGCGGCGACGACGTCACCTGGATCACCCGGGAGCGCCAGTCGGCGACCTTCGTCCGCCAGCTGAGCCTCGGCCAGGGCGTCGACACCGAGCGCATCGCCGCGTCCTACGACAACGGCGTGCTCTCGGTGACCATCCCGGTCAGCGAGAAGGCGCGCCCCCGCCGCATCGAGGTCGTCTCGACCGCCCGCCCCGAGCAGGTGCGGATCGGCGAGGCGGCCGCCGAGTAGGACGACGAGCGAGGGCCCGTCCGCGATCGTGCGGGCGGGCCCTCCGCGTGTCCGCACGCCCTACGCTGGCCGGATGCGCGCCTCCTCCTCCGACACCGCTGTCGGCGTCCTGCTCCCCCGCGATCTCCCCGCCTCCGAGGTGCTCGTCTACGCCCGCCGCGCCGAGGAGCTCGGCTTCGACGAGCTCTGGGTGGTCGAGGACCTCGGCTTCCGCGGCGGCATCGCCCAGGCCGGCGCGGTGCTCGCCGCCACCGAGCGGATCGTCGTCGGCATCGGCATCCTGCCCGCCGCCGTGCGCACGGCGGCCTTCACCGCGATGGAGCTCGGCACTCTCGGCGAACTGTTCCCCGGCCGTGTCCACGCCGGCATCGGGCACGGGATGCCGCACTGGATGCGCGGCCTCGGCGTCTGGCCGCGCAGCCCGCTCACCCTGCTCGAGGAGCAGTTCGACGCGATCCGCTCGCTGCTCTCCGGCGAGCGCACCGACCGCTCCGGCCGCTACGTGCACGTGGACGGCCTCGTCCTGGAGTCGCCGCCCGCCGTCGTGCCGCCGCTGCTGGCCGGCGTCCGCGGACCGAAGTCGCTGGCGCTCGCGGGCCGGATCGCCGACGGGGTCGTCCTGGCCGAGCCCGTCACTCCGGAGTACCTCGCGGCGGCCCGCGGCCACCTGGGCGGCACCGGACGGATCGTCGCCTACAACGTGGCCGCCGTGGACGACGATGCGGCCGCCGCGCGCGACGCGGTCCGGCCGGGACTCGAGTGGATCGGCGAGCCGGACTGGGCGCCGCACATCGAGCCGCTCCCCTTCGCCGAGGACTTCGCCCGCCTGCGGGCCGAGAGCGCCGACCGCGCCGCCTTCGTCCGCGACCTGCCCGACGCCTGGGTCGACCAGCTGGCCGTCGTGGGCACTCCCGAGGACGCTCGTCGCCGCATCGGCCTGCTGCACGAGGCCGGTGCGTCGAGCGTCGTGCTGATGCCGTCGGGGCCCGATCCGCTCCGCGCGATGGAGGAGCTCGCCCGGGCGCTCTGAGGCGCTCGGCCCGGGCGCGTCCCACCGGGCCCGGAGACGCGTCCGGCCCGCAGGATCCGAGGATCGTGCGGGCCGGACGCGTCTGCTGAAGCCGGTGATCAGGCCGACATGCGGGCCTTCAGGTTCTCATCGAGGGTCGCGAGGAACTCCTCGGTCGTCTGCCAGCCCTGCTCGGGGCCGACGAGCAGGGCGAGGTCCTTCGTCATCTTCCCGGACTCGACCGTCTTGATGACCACGTCCTCCAGGGTGAGCGAGAAGTCGATGAGCTCCTGGTTGCCGTCGAGCTTGCCGCGGTGCGCGAGGCCGCGCGTCCAGGCGTAGATCGAGGCGATCGGGTTCGTCGAGGTGGGCTTGCCTGCCTGGTGCTGGCGGTAGTGGCGCGTGACGGTGCCGTGCGCCGCCTCCGCCTCGACGACGCTGCCGTCGGGCGTGGAGAGCACGGAGGTCATCAGGCCCAGCGAGCCGAAGCCCTGCGCGACGGTGTCGGACTGGACGTCGCCGTCGTAGTTCTTGCAGGCCCAGACGTAGCCGCCCTCCCACTTCATGGCCGAGGCGACCATGTCGTCGATGAGGCGGTGCTCGTAGGTGAGGCCCGCGGCGTCGAAGCGCTCCTTGAACTCGGTCTCGAAGATCTCCTCGAAGATGTCCTTGAAGCGGCCGTCGTAGGCCTTGAGGATCGTGTTCTTGGTGGAGAGGTAGACCGGGTAGTTGCGCGAGAGGCCGTAGTTCAGCGACGAGCGGGCGAAGTCGCGGATCGACGCGTCCTGGTTGTACTGGACCTGCGCGATGCCGTCGTCCGGGGCCTTGTAGACCTCGAACCTCATCGGCTCGGAGCCGTCCTCGGGCGTGAACTCGACGGTCAGCGTGCCCTTGCCCTTGAAGACGAAGTCGGTGGCGCGGTACTGGTCGCCGAACGCGTGGCGGCCGATGATGATCGGCTTGTTCCAGCCGGGGACCAGGCGCGGGATGTTCGAGATGATGATCGGCTCGCGGAAGATCACGCCGCCGAGGATGTTGCGGATCGTGCCGTTGGGCGACTTCCACATCTTCTTGAGGCCGAACTCCTCGACGCGGGCCTCGTCGGGGGTGATGGTCGCGCACTTCACGCCGACGCCGTGCTTCTGGATGGCGTGCGCCGCGTCGATCGTGACCTGGTCGTCCGTCTCGTCGCGGTACTCGATGCCGAGGTCGTAGTACTCGAGGTTCACGTCGAGGTACGGGTGGATGAGGGTGTCCTTGATCTTCTGCCAGATGATGCGCGTCATCTCGTCGCCGTCGAGCTCGACGACCGTTCCCTCAACCTTGATCTTGGACATTGCTCTCCCATGGTGTCGATGACCCCGCACCTGTGCGGGACGGGCGGCTCTGCACCGCTCCGGATGGCCTCCGCCAGCCTACCCGAGGCCCGAACTGTCTCGATGTCGAGACAGTTCTCGATCGTCCGCGCCGGGGCCGGCGCACGTCGCCCGACAGGAGGATGCCCGCCGTCCTGCGCCGCCGGTACAGTGACGGCATGAGTGACCTCCGCCTGGAAGAGCTGTCCGCCTCGAACATCTCCGCCGTGAACGGTCTGAGCCTCAAACCCGGCCAGGAGCAGTTCATCGCGCCGGTCTCCTACTCCGCCGCCGCCGCGGTGATCGACCCGGGCGCCTCCTGGCAGCGGGCCGTGATGGACGGCGACGAGCTGGTCGGCTTCATCCACGCGCACTTCGACCCGGAGGCGGCGGAGGAGTTCCGCAGCTGCATCTGGCGCATCAACATCGACGCGGCGAAGCAGGGCCGCGGCGTGGGCACCTTCGCCGTCCGCGCCACCGCCGACGAAGCGCGCGCCCGCGGCTTCGACACCCTCACGGTGATCTGGGAGTCCGGCGAGGACGGCCCGGAGCAGTTCTTCCGCTGGATCGGCTTCGAGGTCGTCGGCGAGACGCAGTACGGCGAGAACATCGGGGCGCTGACGCTCTGAGCGCGGCGCCGGAGGCAGCGGAGCCGGCCGACTTCGTCTCCGCCGTCCTCGAGGTGGTCGCCTCGATCCCGCCCGGCCGCGTGATGGCCTACGGCGAGATCGCCGCGGTCCTCGGCACGCGTGCGGCACGCGCGGTCGGCACGGTGATGGCCCGCTACGGCTCCGACACCGCCTGGTGGCGCGTCGTCCGCGCGGGAGGAGCGCCCCCGGTCGGCCACGAGGAGCGCGCCCGCCGGGAGTACGAGCGCGAGGGCACGCCCCTCGTCGTCACGCCGGGCGGCTGGCGCGTCGACGTGCGAAGCGCCCGCTGGCGCCCCTGAGCCGGGAGCGGCTCCGGGACGTGAGTCGCGAGCAGCAGCCGATCAGACGAGCGAGCCCCGCCAGGCCGCGTGCAGGGTGGCGAAGCGGCCCTCGCCGGCGATGAGCGCCTCCGGGGTGCCGTCCTCGACGATGCGGCCGTGCTCCATCACCAGCACCCGGTCGGCGATCGCGACCGTCGAGAGGCGGTGCGCGATGATGACCGCCGTGCGGTCCGCCAGCAGCGTCTGCAGGCCCTGCTGCACCAGGCGCTCGCTCGGGATGTCGAGGGAGGAGGTCGCCTCGTCCAGGATCAGCACCGCCGGGTCGGCCAGGAACGCGCGGGCGAACGAGATCAGCTGGCGCTGACCGGCCGAGACGCGGCCGCCGCGCTTGTTCACGTCGGTGTCGTAGCCGTCCGGAAGCGCCTGGATGAACTCGTGCGCGCCGACCGCCTGCGCGGCCCGGACGATCTCGTCGTAGGACGCGGTCGGCCGCCCGATCGCGATGTTGTCGGCGACGGATCCGGAGAAGAGGTACGCCTCCTGGGTGACCATCACGATCGCGCGCCGCAGGTCCTTCGGGTGCAGCTGCCGCAGGTCCACGCCGTCGAGGGTCACCACGCCGTCGCTCGGGTCGTAGAAGCGCGAGATCAGCTTGGCGAGCGTCGTCTTGCCGGCGCCCGTGGACCCGACGAGGGCGATGGTCTGCCCGGCGGGGATGTCGAGGTCGAAGCGCGGCAGCACCTCGCGGTCGGCGGTGTAGGCGAAGCGGACGCCCTCGAAGCCGAGGCGGCCCCGCGCCTGGCGCAGGTCGACCGGGCGGGCCGGATCCGGGACGCTCGGCTCCTCGGCCAGCACGCCCGAGATCTTCTCGAGCGCGGCGGCCGCCGACTGGTAGGAGTTGTAGAACATCGCCATCTCCTGCACCGGGTCGAAGAAGCGCCGTGTGTAGAGCAGGACCGCCAGCAGCGCGCCGATCTCGAGCCCGCCGTCGAGCACGCGGACGCCGCCGATGAACAGCACCACGGCGACGGTGACGTTGCCGATCAGCACGAGCCCGGGGTCGAAGGTGCCGAACACTCCGAAGACGCGCTTGTAGGCGAGCCGGTACTGCTCGACGACCCCGCCGAACACGGACTCGTTGCGCTTCTGCGTGCGGAAGGTCTGCACGGCGCGGATGCCGGTCATCGACTCCACGAACTGCACGATGAGCCGCGACGAGGCGACGCGAGTGCCGCGGAACAGCGCCTGCGACCGTTTCTGGAACCAGCGGGTGAGCAGCGCGAGCGGCACCAGGGCGCAGGCGAGCACGATGCCGCTCACGCCGTCCAGGGAGACCAGGGCGATCGCGACGAAGCCCATGTAGAGCGCACCCTGCACCAGCTGGTTGATGCCGGAGTCGAGCAGCTCGCGGATGGAGTCGAGGTCGCTGGTCTGGCGCGAGATGATCCGGCCGGAGGTGTAGTTCTCGTGGAACTCCAGGCTCAGCTTCTGGGTGTGCAGGAAGACCCGCTTGCGCAGGTCGATCAGGATCGCCTGGCTCACCCTCGCGGAGAGCACGGTGTACCAGGCGACCAGGAGCGCGCCGACGAGTCCGGTGAGGATGTAGGCGCCGACCGTGACCGCCAGCGGGACCGCGTTCCCCGCGAGGACCGCGGGCAGACCGTTGTCGATGCCCGCCGCGATCAGCGCCGGTCCCGCGACCTGGGCAGCGGTCGCGACGACGACCACGACCGCGGTGAGCACCAGCCGCAGCCGGAGCGGCCGCAGCAGGGAGCCGAGCAGCCGCAGCGAGCGCCGGCGCAGGGCCGCCGACTCCGCTCTGCTGAGGTCGTCGCGCTCCTCGGAGGAACCGAGCGTGCTCATGATCGCGTCTCCTGGTGGGTCGTCGTGGGGCGGGAGCCGATGCGCTCGGTCCCGGCGGGCCGGGTCAGCTCGTCCTCCTCGAGGCTCGAGATGACGAAGCGGTAGTGCGGGCTGCTCGCGAGCAGCTCGCTATGGGTGCCGACCGCGGTGATGCGGCCCTCCTCCATCAGTGCCACGCGATCGGCGAGCGCCACCGTCGAGGGGCGGTGGGCGACGATGATCGCCGTGGTGTCGCCGAGCACGCGGCGCAGCCCCGCCTCGACGCGCGCCTCCGTGTCGACGTCGAGCGCCGAGAGCGGGTCGTCGAGGACGAGCACCGCCGGACGCGCGGCCACCGCGCGGGCGAGGGCCAGGCGCTGGCGCTGGCCGCCGGAGAGACTCATCCCCTCCTCGCCCACCTTCGTGTCCAGGCCCTCGGGGAGGCGGTGGACGAAGTCGGCCTGCGCGATCTCGAGGGCCTCGAGCAGCTCCTCCTCGGTCGCGTCGGGTCGGCCGAGGAGGACGTTCTCGCGCACGCTCGTGGAGAAGAGCGTCGCGTCCTCGAACGCCATGCCGATGTGCGTGCGCAGCTCGTCGCGGCGGAGCCGGCGGATGTCGACGCCGTCGAGCTCGATGGCTCCGCCGGTCACGTCGTAGAGGCGCGGGAGCAGCGCGGTGAGCGTCGTCTTCCCGGAGCCGGTGATGCCGACCAGTGCCATCGTCTCGCCCGGCTCGACCTCGAGGTCGACGCCGTCGAGGAGGTCGCGGTAGCGCTCGGGGGCGTCCTGGTAGCGGAAGTGGACGTCGCGGAAGCGGACCCGACCGCGCGGCTCGAGGATCGTCTCGGGGTCCTCCGGGTCGGTGATGGTGTTCCGGCTGTCCATCACCTCGAAGTAGCGGTCGACCGCCGTGCGGGTATCGAAGGTCATCGAGAGGAGGAAGCCGATCGACTCCACCGGCCAGCGCAGCACGGTCGCGGTGGCGAAGAAGGCGAACAGCTCGCCGACGCTCAGCTGGCCGGCCGCGGCGAGCCAGACCCCGCCGAGCAGGCAGAGCGCGAACGCGATGTCCGGCACCAGCAGCAGGACGAGCCAGATCCCGGCGATGGCGCGGGCCTTGTCGATCTCGGTGCCGCGGAGCTTCTCGGCCTGGCCGGCGAAGTTCTCCAGCGCGTGCTGGTGGCGGCCGAAGGCCTTGAGGACGCGGATGCCGTGCACCGACTGCTCGACGGTCGTGGCGAGGTCGCCCGCCTGGTCCTGGCTGCGGCGCGCGATGCTCGAGTAGCGCTTCTCGAACGCGAACCCGTAGATCCAGACCGGGATCGAGCACACGACGAAGAGCACGCCGAGGATCGGGTTCCAGTAGACGAGGACGCCGAAGCCGACGACGATCGTCAGCGCGTTGACCACGAGCAGGACGAAGCCGAAGGCTATCCAGCGGCGGATGAGGCTGAGGTCGCTCATCGCCCGCGACAGGAGCTGCCCGCTCTGCCAGCGGTCGTGGAACGAGACGGGGAGGTCCTGCAGGCGGCTGTAGAGCGCCGAGCGCATGCGCGCCTCGATCCGCGTGCTGGGGGTGAGGACCATCCGGCGGCGCAGCGCGATGGCACCGGCCTCGACGACGCCGAGCACGAGGATGACGGCGACCGGGCCGATCAGCGGCCCGAGGTCGCCGGAGCCGGCGGAGGCCGCTCCGTCCCCCAGCGGCCCGTCGACGAGCTGCTGCAGGACGATCGGGATGACCAGCGACACCAGGCTCGCCACGAGCGCGACCGCGATGCCGCCGACCAGCCGGGGCAGGGAGTCGCCGACGAAGGGGACGAGGCGCAGCAGGGTCTGCAGCGTGCTCGGGCGCTTCTGCGCGGGGGCGCCGGGAGACGGGAGGGCGGGAGCGGACACGGCGGAGGGCTTTCGCGACGAGGGCGGGGCCTCCC
>NZ_PSUU01000020.1:0-73175 GCF_002932015.1 Rathayibacter sp. AY1H3 | reverse complement strand
CGACCGCCGATCGGAACGCCGCCCGAACGGCCGCGTCCACTCCGCCCAGGAGTGCCGGCGCCACCGCGAGACTCCGGACCGGCGAGCCGGACGGCAGGCAGACCTCGGCCACCCGCCTCAGCGTGCCGAGGTCCCGCGTCAGCCACCCGACGGTGTCGAAGCTCGGCGCCAGCGGCAGCAGCCCCTCGACGGGCACCGCACCGTGGGTCGTCCTCAGCCCCCACAGGCCCTGGTAGGAGGCGGGTACCCGGATCGATCCCGCGGTGTCGGTCGCCAGCCCGACGGCGGCCTGCCCGAGCGACACGGCGGTCGCCGGTCCGCTCGACGATCCGCCCGGGATCGCTCCGGGCACGGCCGGATTGGGCGGCGTCCCGTAGCCGGAGTTCCGGCCGGCGATGCTGTAGGCGAACTCGTCGGTCTGAGCGATCCCGCGCACCGACGCTCCCGCTGCGAGCAGCTGCGCGACGGCCGGAGCGGTCGCCGCCTCGATCGGCGCGGAAGCGAGGCGGGCCGGCACTCCCGCGCCGATCCGCTGGCCCTCGATCGCGAAGAGGTCCTTGACCGCGACGTCCAGTCCGTCGAGGGTCCCGGAGCCGGCGGCCGGCACGAGCGGCGCGCCGACGGCCCGCCAGACACGGGGGTCCAGCGCGGGCGAGGGCGCCTGCACCTGCGCGGCGCGCACCCGCCAGGTCCCGCCCTCGCGCGACCACAGCTGCGTGACGAGCCCGCGCCCGCCACGGGCCGGAGCGTTCACGCTGACCACGAGCGCCGTGTCCGCATCGACCGCCCGCACGTGCAGCTCGACCAGCTCCCGCACCGGCGCCCCGCCGCGACGACCCCGGAAGCCGGTGATGACCGCGTGGCCGACGAGCAGTCCGGAGGCGTCGCCCCGGAGCGTCGTCGGCGCGTCCACGAACGCGTCGGCGAGCGCCGCGACGTCGTCAGCCCCGAGCGCCGCCTCGTACGCCAGAACCGCGTCCACCAGCCCGTCCGGCAGGTCACCCTCGAGCGTCGTCACCCGCGGGTCAGTCATCGAAGTCGGCCGTCCGGACGCGGGCGTGCACGCCCTTCACCAGGTCGACGACCTGCGAGATGTCGAAGTCGGTCGCCGCGCTGAGGTAGGCGTAGGCGTGAGCCGGGTCCATCCCGTAGCGGGCCGCCAGCAGCGCGATGGCCGCGCGGACGCACTTCTGCACGGCGACGTCCAGGTCCTCGTCCATCCCGGTGGGCACGAGGAACTCGCCGGTCTCCCCCATCGGCCCGAGCAGCTCCCCGAACGCCGCGATCGCCTCGGCACGCGGGACGACCTCCAGGCGCACCCGGACGCGCAGGCTCGCCTCCATCGCCGTCAGCGCCACCTCGCCGTCGCCCTGCGCGAAGTGGGGATCGCCGACGTACGCGAGCGCGCCCGGGACCTGCACGGGAAGGTAGAGGCTGGTTTCGGCGGTCAGCAGTGCGATGTCGATGTTGCCCCCGTGCGCACCGGGCGGCACGGAGTGCGGGCGCTCCTCCCCTGCGACGGCGACGCCCATGATCCCGAGGAACGGCCGGAGCGGGAACCGGGCGGCCCGCTCTCCTCCCGGCACCAGCGGGATCACGCCGCGGAGACCGCCCTGCGCGTCCTCGTCGACGCGCGCGAAGACGCTGAACGGCCCCTCCTGCAGCGGGTACTCGCCCGGCAGCGCCCCGCGGCCGTGCCGGTTCGAGACGACTCCGTACGGCACGCGCGGCTCGGCCTCGAGGAGGGTCATCCGGAGCAGGTCCCCCGGCAGCGCTCCCCGGACGGCGATCGGCCCCGTGACCACGTGCGGCCCGTCCGTCTCGCCGTCGCGGAACGGCCCGTCCGCGGCGAGCGCGACCGCGTCGCGCAGCACCCCCTCCGGAGCGACTCCGTGGCGGCCGAAGAAGGCGACCGGATCGCGGCCCTGATCCTCCAGCACGCCCTCGTGGCTGAGCGTGTCGATGACGACCTCGGCCCCCGAGTCGACGGTGAGCACGGACACGTCCGCCGCGCACGGCAGGCGCCCCCACAGCACCGAACCCGGCTCGGCCGGCAGGTAGTCCACCCCCGGCGGCACTCCCTCACCGGGCTGCACCGCCCACTCCGTCCACCGCATGCGCGTCCGCCTCCCGCGCGGCCCGTCCGCGCCGTCCGACCCTAACCGCGCCGTGTTTCGAGCATGTGCACGCGTGTGCCACGATTCTCCAGACCCGCCCCCGACGACAGGACTCCCGTGTTCCGACGCCTGCGCACCCGCTCCGAGGGCGCGACCCTCGGCCTGATGCTCGCCCTCACCTTCTCGACCGGCATCATCGACGCCGTCGGGTACCTCGGGCTCGACCGCGTCTTCGCCGGCAACATGACCGGCAACGTCGTCATCCTCGGCATGGCCCTCTCCGGCGCGGCCGACCTGCCCGTGGTCGGGCCCCTGATCGCGCTGGGCGCCTTCATGATCGGCGCCGTGATCGGCGGCCGGGTGCTCCGCCCGGTGAAGAAGGGCTGGACCTCGCGCTCGACCTGGCTCTTCGCGGTGGTCGGCATCCTGCTCGGCGTCCTGGCGATCGTGCTCGCGGTCGTGCCCGAGCACCCCGAGCCGCTCGCCTTCACCGTCACCGGCGCGCTGGGCGGGGCGATGGGCCTCCAGGCCGCGACCGCCCGCCACCTCGCCGTCAAGGACGTCACGACGGTCGTCGTCACCTCGACGATCACGGGCCTCGCTGCGGACTCCCGCCTGGCGGGAGGCTCCGGTCAGCCGTGGTTCCGCCGCGCGGCCGCGATCGTCCTGATCGCCGCGGGTGCCGGAGTCGGCGCGCTCGCCCTGCTGGTCGGACTCTGGCTCGGCCTGGCGATCGCCGCCGTCATCACGCTCGTCGCGACGCTGCTGGGCGAGCTCGTCGTCCACTCCCGGTACGCTCCGGCGCCCGCCGACGCCGCCGCCTGAGGCGGCGCCTTCCGGTGCCTCAGCGCGGCAGCTGCTGGCAGTGCGGGCAGAGGTGCGAGGAGCGGTTCATGAACGGCACCCGCACGATCGCCTCGCCGCACCGGGCGCACGGCTTCCCCGTCTGCCCGTAGGCGTGCAGGCTGTGCGAGAAGTAGCCGGAGGCGCCGTTCACGTTCACGTACTGCGCATCGAAGCTGGTGCCGCCCTCGGCAAGCGCCCGCTCGAGCACCGAGCGGACCTCGGCGAAGAGGCGGCGGATGCGCGCCTCGCCGAGCGACGAGCTCGGCCGCTCCGGGTGCAGCTCCGCCGCCCACAGCGACTCGTCCGCGTAGATGTTCCCGATGCCGCTCACGAGCGTCTGGTCGAGCAGCGCCCGCTTGATCCCGCTGCTCCTCCTCGCCAGCGACGCGACGACCGAGCCCAGGTCGAAGGAGGGGTCGAGCGGATCGCGGGCGATGTGCGCGACCTGCGAGGGCACGGCGCGCAGCCAGCCGCCTCCGCGGGCCTCCACGCCCGCGTAGCCGCCCGGCGCTCCGTCCGGGGTCGGCACCAGAGCGTCGACCGCCATCGAGCCGAAGATCCGCTGGTCGACGAAGTGCAGGGCGAGCTCGCCGTGCTCGGGGTGCTCGATCCCGATCCGGATGCGCGCCAGCCGCGGCAGCGCCGCATCCGCCGTGCGCAGCAGCACCTGGCCGCTCATGCCGAGGTGCACCAGCAGCGCCTCGTCGCGGCCGGCGGGCAGCCAGAGGAACTTGCCTCGCCGCACCGCCGCTTCCAGCGTGCGCCCGACGAGCAGGCGCTCGAAGGTCCCGTGCGGATGCACGTGCCGCTTCAGCGAGCGCTCGTCGACGATCTCGACGCCGGTCACCAGGGAGCCGGTGACCGCGGGAGCGAGGCCCGCCCGCACCACCTCGACCTCGGGCAGCTCGGGCACGGTCAGTCCGAGACCGCGGGAGCGGCGGGTGCGCCGGGGGCCGCCAGACGCGTCCACGCGTCGAGCGCGGCGGCCATCTCGGCCGCCTTCTTGCTCGTCCCCTCGCCGCGGGCGGTGACGAGTCCGCCGACGATCACGGTGGCGACGAACACCTTGTTGTGGTCGGGGCCGGTGGCGGCGATCTCGTAGCGCGGGGCCGGCGCACCGCGCTCGGCGGCCGCCTCCTGGAGGCTCGTCTTCGGGTCCATCGAGACGCCGAAGCGGAGCGGATCGGCCCGCAGAGGGGCGATCAGGCGCAGCACCAGGTCGCGGGCCGCGTCGGGCCCGGTACCCAGGTAGACGGCGCCGATGATGGCCTCGACGGTGTCGGCGAGGATCGACGCCTTGTCGCGGCCGCCGGTCAGCTCCTCGCCGCGTCCGAGGCGGAGGAACTCGCCCAGGCCGATGCCGCGGGCGATCTCGGCGAGCGCGACGGTCGAGACGAGGCTCGCCCGGCGTTTGGCCAGGTCGCCCTCGCTGAGGGCGGGGTACTCGGTGTAGAGCATGACGGTCACGGCCTGCCCGAGGATCGAGTCGCCGAGGAACTCGAGGCGCTCGTTGTGCGGGATGCCGCCGTGCTCGAAAGCGAACGACCGGTGCGTCAGGGCGAGCTCGAAGAGCTCACCGTCGAGGCTCACGCCGAGCGTGGCCTCCAGACGCGACCGGTCGTCGCTGGAGGGTCGTGCGGAGGTCTGGTTCACCATGGACCGCGGTCCGTTCGTCGAGGGGCGGTGCGCCCCGCGCCGTGCGGACCAGGAGCGGGATCAGACGTCGGCGACCTTGCGGCCCTTGTACTCGAGGAACAGCGCGGTGCCCGCGGAGTCCTCGACGACCTTGGCGCGGTGGGGAAGGCTGTAGACGACCTTGCCGTTCTCGATGGTCTTGACGAGGGTGGGGACCTCGGCCTTCCACTGCGAACGACGGGCGTGGGTGTTCGCGCGGGACTTCTTCCTCTTGGGAACAGCCATGATTCTCTCTTCTCTACCTCTAGTCGGATTCGGTGCGGGCGGTCGCGCCCTCACCGCTGTCTGCGGAAGCTCTGTCGGTGGAAGCTCCGGGCGCTGCGGCCCCGCCGTCCCCCTCGCTCAACCCTGCGAGCGCGGCCCACCGGGAGTCGCGCGGCGCCTCGGGTTCGGGCGTGGAGGAATCGGCCAGCCGCTCCCCCGTGACGGGGTCGAGGCCCGGACAGTCCGGCCGGCAGACCGGCTGGAACGGCAGCGACAGAACCACCGCATCCCTGACCAGAGGTTCAAGATCCACGTGGTCGTCGTGAACCTCATAGTCGAAAGCTTCGTCAGAAGAGTACGCGAAAAGTTCCTGGAACTCGACATCGACAGGCAGGGAGATGTCGGTCAGGCACCGGCTGCACTCGCCGTCGGCCCTCGCCGACACCTCGACACTGGCCAGGATCCCCTCGTGCACGGACTCGAGCCGGACGTCGAGATCGACGGCCGATCCCTTGCGGACCGCGACGATCCCCTCGCCGAACTGCTCCGGCGCCTCGAGCTCGAGGCGGTGCTCGCGCATCTCGCCCGGCCGCCTCACGAGGTCGCGCACGTTCACGGTGAACGGCGTCTTCTTGAAAGTAGTCACGAGGGTCCAGCCTACCCCTCCCGGCCCCCTCCGGGGCGGGAGGGGCCGGGAGGAGCCGGGAGGGGCGGAGTCCGGGCTCAGGCGCCGCCGGCCTCCAGCGTCACGTCGATCGGCGCGTAGTCGGCACCGCTCGTGTCCACTCCCTCCTCGGCGAGCTCCGCGAGCGCCTTCTCGACGTACTCGTTCGAGTAGGCGGTGGCGGGCGGGTCCGCGCTGATGATCGTCGCTTCCGTCTCGTTCTCCGTCTCCTTCGCGATGTCGACCGTCTGCTGCCACGCGGCCTCGTCGATCATCCCGACGCCGCTCGTCGAGGGCCAGATCAGCTTGTTGACCTCGTTGGTCATCCAGAGCTGGTGGCTGGTGCCGAGCGTGGATCCGGCCGCGGTGACGATGTCGGCCGCCGCCTGCGGGTCGTCCTTCGCGAAGATCCAGCCCTTGATCGAGGCCTTGATGAAGGCGACCGTCTGCTCGGCGTACGCGTCGTCGTCGGCGAGCCTGCCCGCGTCCGCCCAGATCGCGTCCTGGAGCATCGCGGTGCCCACGTCGTTCCAGCTGATGACGTTCAGGTCGTCCGGCCGGTACAGCTCGCCTGTGGCGGGGTTCACGGTCTCGAGGACCTGGGCGTACTCGTTGTAGGTCATCGCCTGGGCCGCGTCGATGTCGCCCGCGAGGAAGCCGTTCATGTCGAACTGCTGCTGCACCAGCGAGATGTCGTCGAGGGAGACGCCGTCCTTCTGCATGCCGGCGAACAGCTCCCACTCGTTGCCGTAGCCCCAGCTGCCCACGCTCTTCCCGGCCAGGTCGGCCGGCGAGGTGATCCCCTTGTCCTTGAAGGAGATCTGCGTGGTGGCGCTGCGCTCGAAGATCTGCGCGACGTCGGTGATCCCGGCCCCCTGCTCGATCGAGCCGAGGACCTTGGGCACCCAGGAGATCGCGTAGTCCGCGTCGCCCGAGGCGAGCACGTCCTGGGGGACGATGTCGCCGCCTCCCTCGGCGATCGTCACGTCGAGGCCCTCGTCCTCGTAGTAGCCCTGGTCGAGCGCGGCGTAGTACCCGGCGAACTGCGCCTGGGCCACCCACTGCAGCTGCAGGGTGACCGGCGTGAGGCCGCCGGAGCCGGAGTCCGACCCCGGGTCGGAGCCGCCGGAGGCGCTGCAGCCGGTGAGCGCGAGGCCCACGGCCGCGAAGGCGGCGGTCGTCGTCAGGGTGATGCGGGTGCGTCTGGTCACGGGTCCTCCTGGTGCGGTCTGCGGGGTCGCCGGTGCGGCGCGCCCCGTGGTGCGGCGGTGCAGGTGGTGCTGTGGTGCAGGTGGCGCTGATGATGCGGGCGGTGCGGATGGTGCGTCGGGTGGAGTCGGGAATCGGGAGTCGGGAATCGGGAATCGGGAGGATCGAGGAGGGTGCGGGGACGCGCGGCACCGCGCTCAGCGCAGCCGGCTGCGGCGCAGCGCGAACGCCTCGAGCGCGGCCGTCACGCAGTAGAACGCGAGGCCGACGAGCACGGCGCCCAGGACGTAGGCGTAGGCGAGCGCGTAGTCGCTGCCCGAGGCCGCCGTCGTGATCGACTTGCCGAGCCCGCCCACGGGTCCGCCGAAGTACTCGGCGACCAGCGCCGAGATCACCGCGAGCGAAGAGGCGATGCGGAGCCCCGTGAAGACGTAGGGCACCGCTCCCGGCAGCGTGATCGTGCGGGCGGTCTGCCAGGGGGTCGCCGCGTAGGCCTTCAGCAGGTCGCGGTGCACCGGAGCGGCCTGCCGCAGCCCGCGCAGCGTCGTCACGTACACCGGCACGAACACGGCGAGCGCCGCAACGAGCTGCCTCGCGGTCTCGGCGTTCGCTCCGAACATCGTGTAGAGCACCGGAGCGAGGGCGACGATCGGCACGACGGCGGCCGCGGCCACGATCGGCGCGACCAGTCCGTCGAAGACCCGCGCGAGCGCCGAGAGCCCGGCGACCACGACCGCCAGCACCGCGCCGACCAGCAGGCCGACCAGCGCGTTGCGGCCGGTCACCGCGCTGCCCTCGGCGACGGAGCCGAGGTTCGCGGCGAACTCCCGTCCGATCGCCAGCGGCGACGGGAGCACGAACGGCTGGATCGCCAGAGCGGTGACCCCGGCCTGCCAGAGCAGGACCGCGGCGATCCCGAGCACGAGCGGCGCGAGCACGCTGCGCGCCAGCGCCGTCGTGCTCACCGGTTCTCCACTCCGCGCGGCACGGCGGCGGGATCCCCGTGCAGCAGCTCGCGCACGGCGCTCACGTCGCGGAAGAACGCCGTGTCCTCCCTGACCGCCGCGTCGCGCTCGGATGCTCCGGGGAGTCCGACCGGGAGGACGTCGCGGATCCTGCCCGGCCGCGGCGACATCACCACGACGCGGTCCGAGAGGAACACCGCCTCCGGGATCGAATGGGTGACGAAGACGACGGCGGCGCCGGTCTCGCGCCGGATCCGCAGCAGCTCCGTCTGCATCCGCTCGCGGGTCATCTCGTCGAGCGCCCCGAACGGCTCGTCCATGAGGAGCAGGCGCGGGCTCTCGGCGAGCGCCCGCGCGATGGCGACGCGCTGCTGCATCCCACCGGAGAGCTGGTCAGGGTAGGAGTCGGCGAAGTCGCCGAGCCCGACCAGCGCCAGCAGCTCGTCGACGCGCGAGCGCCGGGCGGTCGCGGCGACGCCGTGCAGCTCCAGCGGCAGGGCGATGTTCGCCCGGATCGTGCGCCACGGCAGGAGGCCCGCCTGCTGGAACGCGATCCCGTAGTCCTGGTCGAGCCTCGCCTGCCGGGCCGTCTTGCCGAACACGGCGATCGAGCCGGAGTCCGGCTCGTCGAGGTCGGCGATCAGCCGCAGCAGCGTCGACTTGCCGCAGCCGGACGGGCCGATCAGCGAGACGAACTCCCCCGCGGCCACCTCGAGCGAGACGTCCTGGAGCGCCGTGACGCTCGCGGCGCGAGCGGTGGTGAAGGTCCTCGTGACGGAGTCGACGACGACCGCGGATCCTGCAGGGCTCATGCGGGCTGCTCCCCTCGGCGGTACGGACGGAGGAGGGTGCCGAGCAGAGCGACGGCGCCGGCGGCCGCGAGGCCCACCAGCACCGCCCCGAGGATCGGCGCCCAGGGCTTGGCGGGGTCGCCTCCGGCAGCGGAGGCGAACTCGATGATCATGCGGCCGATCCCGCCGCGCAGGCCGATCGAGACCTCGGCGACGATCGTGCCGACGACGGCGCTGACCGCTCCGAGCCGGAGGGCCGGCAGCAGGTAGGGCACGCTCGCCGGCAGCCTCAGGCGCACCAGCGTCTTCCACCAGCCGACGCCGTAGACGTGCATCAGCTCGACCTGGTGGGCCGTCGGCGAGCCGAGCCCGCGGAGCGCCCCGATCGAGACGGGGAAGAACGCGAGGTAGGAGGCGATCAGGGCCACCGACATCCAGTTCTCCCAGGTCACCGGTCCGAGCTCGAGCTGCGACCCCCAGCGCCGCACCAGTGGGGCGATCGCGATCAGGGGCACCGTCTGGCTCAGCACGATCCAGGGCAGCACCGCCGACTCCGCGGTGCGGAACCGCTGCATCAGGAGAGCCAGGAGCAGCCCCACGACCGTGCCGACGACCCAGCCGACCGCGGCGATCCCGAGCGAGAAGGCGCTCGCCCCCAGGACGGCCGACCAGAGCGCCGGGGCGTTCCGCGCTCCGGTGACCGGCTCGCCGAGCCGGGCCGCGATCTCCCAGAGGTGGGGCATCGCGATGGCGCTCGTGCGCGGGAGCACCGTGACTCCTCCGACGACCACCCCGGCCTCGGGCCCGAGCGCCTTCCAGCCCTCCCACACGAGCGCGAGCAGGAGGAGCCCGCCGGCGCCGAGCACGAGCTCGCGCGCGAGGGCCGGTCTCATGCGCGGGCCACGATGTGCTCGCGCAGCTCCGGGATGACCCGCTCGCCGTACACCCGCAGCGTCTCCTCCTTGTTGTCGTGCTGGAGGTATCCCGCGAACTGCGTCACGCCGATGTCGGCGAGCGCCCGGAGCTTCTCGATGTGCTCGTCCGCCGTGCCCAGCACGCAGAAGCGCTCCACGATCTCGTCCGGCACGAAGGCGGTGTGGCTGTTGCCCGCGCGGCCGTGCTCGTTGTAGTCGTAGCCCTCGCGCCCGGCGATGTAGTCCGTCAGCGCCTGCGGCACCGCTCCGGAGGCGCCGTAGCGGCCCACGATGTCGGCCACGTGGTTGCCGACCATCCCGCCGAACCAGCGGCACTGGTCGCGCATGTGCTCCCGGTCGGTGCCGATGTACATCGGCGCCGCGACGCAGAACTGCAGCGACTCGGGATCCCGGCCGGCGTTCGCCGCCGCCTCCTTGACGGCGCCGATCATCCAGCGCGCGATGTCCACGTCGGCCAGCTGCAGGATGAAGCCGTCGCCGACCTCGCCCGCGAGCTTCAGGGCGAGCGGGCCGTAGGCGGCCACCCACATCTCCAGGGACGAGCCCCGGCTCCACGGGAACTGCAGCGTCTGGCCGTTGTACTCGACCGGACGGCTGTTGGCGAGCTCGCGGATGACGTGGATCGACTCCCGCAGCGTCTTGAGCGTCGTCGGAGCTCCTCCGGTCACCCTCACCGCCGAGTCGCCGCGTCCGATCCCGCACACCGTGCGGTTCCCGTACATCTCGTTGAGCGTCGCGTGCAGCGAGGCGATGACCGTCCAGTCGCGCGTGGCGGGGTTGGTGACCATCGGGCCGACCGTGATCCGGTGCGTCCTCTCGAGGATCTGCGAGTAGATCACGTAGGGCTCCTGCCAGAGCAGGTGCGAGTCGAAGGTCCACGCGTAGTCGAAGCCGTGCGTCTCCGCGAGGACGGCGAGCGCGACGGTGCGCGAGGCGGGCGGGTTGGTCTGGAGGACGACTCCGAAGTCCATGGGGTTCCTTCTGCTCGATCAGGTGCTGGCTCGGATCGGGTGCCGGCTCAGATCAGGTACTGGCTCAGACCGCGCGGGATGTACGCCCCGTCGCCCTTCGTGCCGACGTAGGAGCCGTCGTCGACGACGACCCTGCCGCGGGAGATCACCGTGTCGACGTGGCCGTCGATCTCGAAGCCCTCCCAGGCCGAGTAGTCCATGTTCATGTGGTGGCTTCGGCCCTCGCCGATCCCGATCGAGGTGTGCCCGCTCGGGTCGTAGACGACGACGTCGCCGTCGGCCCCGGGCTGGATGACGCCCTTCCTCCCGTACATCCCGAACATCCGCGCCGGGGTGGTCGAGGTGAGCTCGACCCAGCGCGGCAGGGAGATCTGCCCCGACACCACGCCCTGGTACATCAGGTCCATCCGGTGCTCCACCGAGCCGATGCCGTTGGGGATCTTCGAGAAGTCGCCGATCCCCATGTCCTTCTGGCCCTTCATGCAGAAGGGGCAGTGGTCGGTCGAGACCATCTGGATGTCGTTGGTGCGCAGCGACTGCCACATGTGGTGCTGATGCCCCTCCGCCTTCGAGCGCAGCGGCGTGGAGCACACCCACTTCGCGCCCTCGAAGCCCGGCGCGCCGAGCTGCTCCTCGAGCGAGAGGTAGAGGTACTGCGGGCAGGTCTCCCCGAAGACGTTCATGCCGCGGTCGCGGGCCTGGGCGATCTGCTCCACCGCCTGCTTCGCGGAGACGTGCACCACGTACAGCGGCGCGCCGGTGAGGTCGGCGATCATGATCGCCCGGTGCGTCGCCTCCTCCTCCGCCTGCCAGGGGCGAGAGGTGCCGTGGAAGTACGGCGCGGTGTTCCCGGCGGCGAGGGTCTGCTTCACAAGTTCGTCGATGAGGGCGCCGTTCTCGGCGTGCATCATCATCATCGCGCCGTTCTCCGCGCCCTTCTGGAACGCCCGGAGGATCTGCCCGTCGTCCGAGAGGAACACGCCCTTGTAGGCCATGAACAGCTTGAAGCTGGTCACCCCCTCACGCATCAGCTCGTCCATCGCGACGAGCGAGGAGTCCTGCACGTCCGAGAGGATCTGGTGGAAGCCGTAGTCGATCGCGCAGTTGCCGGCCGCCTTCTCCTGCCACGCCTGGAACCGGTCGACGACGCTCTCGCCCGGGTACTGCACCACGAAGTCGACGATCGACGTCGTGCCGCCCCAGGCCGCGGCGCGCGTGCCGGTCTCGAAGGTGTCCGAGGCGGAGGTGCCGCCGAACGGCATCTCCATGTGCGTGTGCGCGTCGATCCCGCCCGGGATGACGTACTTGCCGCGCGCGTCGATCACCCGGTCGACGTGGGCCGCCAGGTCGAAGCCCAGCAGCGTGGAGCCGGGGGCGAGGACGGCGGCGATGGTCTCGCCGTCGATCAGGACGTCTGCGGCTCCGGTGCCGGTCGCGTTGACGACCGTCCCGCCGGTGATGAGGGTCTTCATCGGTCTTCCCCGTCTCGGTCTGCGGTCACGGCTTCGGGATGCTGGTGTACGACTCCGGCCGGCGGTCCCGGTAGAACTGCCAGTCGTCGCGCATCTCCTGCACCATGTCCATCTCGAGGTCGCGGATCAGGATCTCCTCGGCCTCGCCCGAGCCCCGCTCGCCGACGAACTCCCCGCGCGGATCGATGATCTGGCTGGTGCCGTAGAAGTCGACCGCGAGGTCGCCGTACTCGTTGTCCTCCCGGCCGACGCGGTTGGGCTGCAGCACGAAGTAGCCGTTCGCCACCGCGGCCGCCGGGCCTTCGACCTCCCAGAGGCGGTTCGACAGGCCGGGCTTGGTGGCGTTGGGGTTGAAGACGAGGTGGGCGCCGTTCAGGCCCAGCTCCCGCCAGCCCTCCGGGAAGTGGCGGTCGTAGCAGATGTGGACGCCGACCTTGCCGACGGCGGTGTCGAAGACCGGGTAGCCGAGGTTCCCGGGCCGGAAGTAGAACTTCTCCCAGAAGCGGTCCAGGTGCGGGATGTGGTGCTTGCGGTACTTGCCGAGGATCGTCCCGTCGGCGTCGACCACGACCGCGGTGTTGTAGTAGACGCCGGTCTGCTCCTCCTCGTAGATCGGGAGGATCATCACCACGCCCAGCTCCTTCGCGAGGGCCGCGAAGCGCTGCACGATCGGCCCGTCGGCGGGCTCGGCGTAGCGGTAGTACTTCTTGTCCTGGGTGATGCCGAAGTACGGGCCGTAGAACAGCTCCTGGAAGCAGACGATCTGCGCGCCGTCGGCTGCGGCGTCCCGGGCCATCCGCTCGTGCTTGTCGAGCATCGACTCCTTGTCGCCGGTCCAGGTCGTCTGGGTGATCGCTGCGCGGACGATGGTCATCGGTACCTCCATGCTCGGGCGTCCCTGTCCGGCTCCGGTGTGCTCCGCCGGGCGGTGCGGAGCCGGGGACGTGGACCCACTGTGGTCCCCGCCGGGCCCGAAGGCAATGACGGACCGTCCGGCTCCGGGGACAGGGCTTCATCGTCGGGGTTCGACGTTTCCCCGGTGTTTCCGGCGCGGATCCGCAGCATTAAGGCTCGCCGGGGGAGGAATCCGTCGGTGCCGCTAGCGTGGGCGGATGCGCATCACGATCCTGGCCGGAGGCGTCGGCGGCGCCCGCTTCACCTCGGCGGTCCGCGAGCACCTCCGCGATCTCGAGGCCGCCGGCGGCGAGGCGAGCGAGATCACCGTCGTCGTCAACACCGGCGACGACATGTGGCTCACCGGCCTCAAGGTCTGCCCCGACCTCGACTCGATCACCTACGCGCTCGGCGGAGTGAACGACACGGAGCGCGGCTGGGGGCGGGCCGGCGAGAGCGAGCGGGTCTCGGCCGAGCTCACTGCCTTCGGCGTCGGCTGGCCGTGGTTCACCCTGGGCGACCTCGACCTCGGCACCCACATCGCCCGCAGCTCGATGCTGCGCGACGGCCTCACCCTCTCGGAGGCGACCGCCCGGATCACCGCCCGCTGGCCGCTGGGGGTCCGCCTGCTGCCGATGTCGGACCAGGACGTCGAGACCCACGTCGAGGTCGAGCTCCCCGGCGAGGGCGTGCGGCTCCTCCACTTCGAGGAGTGGTGGGTGCGGCTGCGCGCGTCCGCGCCCGCCCGCCGGTTCGTCCAGCAGGGGGTGGAGAGCGCCCGCCCCGCCCCGGGCGTGCTGGAGGCGATCGCCGACACCGACGCGGTGCTCGTCGCCCCCTCCAATCCCGTCGTCTCGATCGGCACGATCCTCGGCGTCCCCGGGATCGCGGACGCCCTCCGCCGGACCTCCGCACCCGTCGTGGGCGTCTCCCCCGTCATCGGAGGCGCGGTGGTGCGCGGCATGGCCGACGCCTGCCTCGCCGCGATCGGCGTCGAGACCTCCGCCGAGGCCGTCGGCCGGCACTACGGAGCCCGGAGCGGGGGCGGCCTCCTCGACGCCTGGCTCGTCGGCGAGGAGGACGCGGACGCGGTCCCGGCGCTCGAGTCGGCGGGGCTCCGCGCCCGCTCCGTGCCGCTCTGGCTGACCGGCCGGGACACCTCCGTGCGGCTCGCCGCCGACGCTCTCGCCGCCGCGCGGGGCTGAGCGGAGCCTCCTCCCGGGGCCGCGCACCGCGTGTCGCAGCGCGGATGCGGTCACGCCTCCCACGGGGCGCCCCGTTCCCTTGTACGGTCGGAGGCGGACGAACTCCCCGATTCACCCCCGCATCGGATCCGGAGCCCCTCGGTCGCGCGCCCGACCGCGTCCTCACCACGTCTCCGAGCCCTGCGGAACCGCGTGCCGTCCCGTCAGGAGGACACCATGGAGCCCAGCTCGAGGATCAGCACCGAGCGGATCGAGCCCGACATCGTGGTGATCCGCCCCGTCGGCCGGCTCGACCTGTCCACGGCGTGGGAGCTCGAAGCGGTCCTCCAGCGCGCGCTCGAGGCGGGAGAGGTCCGCGTGGTCGTCGACCTGGCGGCCGTCGAGTTCCTCGACTCGTCCGGGCTCGGCGTCCTCGTCGCCGGACTCAAGGAGGCGCGGAAGGCGGGCGGCGAGCTGCGCGTGGCCGCCGCCGGCGAGCAGCCCGCCATGGTGCTCGGCCTGTCCAACCTCGACCGCCTGCTCGGGAGCGCCGAGACCGTCGAGGAGGCCTACCGTGCCTGAGCGCTCCTTCGTCGTGCGCACGCCGCCCGAGGACGGCGTCACCGCCGTCCACGAGGCGCTCGAGGAGCTGTGGCTCGAGGAGCCGGGCGTCGCGCCGGTCGACCGGATGTCGTTCGAGACCGCGCTGGTCGAGCTGACCTCGAACATCGTCCAGCACGCCCGGTCGTACCGGCACATCATCTGCCTGGTCGAGATCCGCGTCGACGCGACCGAGCTGCGCGCCTCGCTCAACGACTCCGCCGAGGAGGCGCCCGCCGAGGTCGCCGATCCCCGCGACATGCCGGACGAGTGGGACGAGGCAGGCCGCGGGATCCCGTTCATCCACGCCCTCGTCACCGAGTTCTCCTACCGCCGTGTCGACGGGCAGAACCTCTGGGCACTCGCCCGGACCCGCACGTGAGCGAGCCGACCGAGCGCGCCCGCCTCGCCGCGATCGCCGAGCTCGGGATCGGCCTGAGCACCCCCCAGGAGCGCTTCGACAGGATCACCCGCATCGCCCGCCGGCTCCTGCGCGTCCCCCTCGCCGAGATCAACATCCTCGAGGAGTCGACGCAGTTCACGAAGTCGCCCCAGCGCTCGGCGCGGGCGAGCAGGATGCTGCGCGCCGACTCGATGTGCGACGTCACGGTCCAGCAGGGCGACATCCTCGTCGTCGAGGACGCCACCGCCGATCCGCGGTTCGCCGACCGCGGAGTCGTCACCGGATCCCCTCACGTGCGCTTCTACGCGGGCCGCCCGCTCGTCGTGGGGGACGGCCTCCGCGTCGGCACGATCTGCATCATCGACAGCGAGGTGCGCGGCTTCTCGGAGGAGGAGCGCGAGATCCTCGAGGACCTCGGCCGGTGGGCGGAGCGGGAGCTGCGCGAGATCGCCTTCTCCGGACGCGCGAGCGAGACGCAGGAGCGGCTCTGGCCCCCGCGCCTCGACCTCGGCGAGTGGAGCCTCGACTCGCTGACCACGCCGCTGCACGACGTCGCCGGCGACTACACGGCGTGGCGTCGCAGCGGGGACGATCTCTCCCTCGAGCTGGTCGACGTGATGGGCAAGGGGGTGTCGGCGGCGATCGTCGCCTCCGCGATCCGCTCCGCGTTCCAGGCGCGGCCGGAGCTCCCTCCCGCGGCAGCCGTCGAGGCCGTCAACCGCCAGCTCCTGCCCGATCTGACAGCGACCGGGATGTTCGCGACCGCGCTGATCGCCCGGGTCGACCTCGCGAGCGGCGCCGTCGCGTTCGTGGACAGCGGCCACGGCCTCACCCTCCTGCTGCGCGCCGACGGCACCACGGAGCGGCTCGCCTCCACCGGCGTCCCGCTCGGCATCGCCGCCGACGTCTCCTGGGAGGAGGAGCAGCGCGTGCTCGCCCCCGGCGACGCGCTCTTCTCCTGCAGCGACGGCCTGCTCGACGTCTTCGGCGGGCGCCTCGACGCGCTCGACCGTCTCGCCGAGCTGGTGCGGAGCAACGACGACCCCGCTCTCTTCGAGCGTCTGCATGCTCTCGCAGACGACGCGCACGACGATGTGACAGCGTTGGTGCTGCGGCGCTCCGCAGCGCCCGCCCCCTCCTGATCCTGATCGAAAGGACCTCCCCCATGCCTGGTGCACTCGTCCTCGCCGGCGGCGGCCTCGCCGGAATCGCCTGGGAGCTCGGCGTCCTGCGCGGCCTCGCCGACGCCTCCCCCGAGGCGGCCCGCCTCCTGCTCGATCCGTCGACGACCTTCATCGGCACCTCCGCGGGCTCCGCGGTCGCCGCGCAGCTGAGCACCGGCACCGGTCTCGACGAGTCGTACGAGGCCCAGCTCCAGGAGGAGTCCGCCGAGATCGGAGCGGACGTCGACGGTGAGCGCCTCCAGGCCCTCTTCGCCGCGGCCGTCGAGGGCGCGACCTCGCCCCAGGACGCGCGGCGCCGCATCGGCACCCTCGCGCTCGAGGCCGAGACGCTCCCCGAGGACACGCGCCGGGCCGTCATCTCGGCCCGCGTGGGCGACGCCGACTGGCCCGAGCAGCGTCTGCTCATCACCGCGGTCGACACGGCCACCGGTGAGCTGCGCGTGTTCGACCGCGAGAGCGGTGTCGGCCTCGTCGACGCGATCTCCGCCAGCTGCGCCGTCCCCGGGGTCTGGCCTCCCGTCAGCATCGACGGCGTCCGCTACATGGACGGCGGCGTGCGCTCCGGCAGCAACGCCGACCTCGCCGCGGGAGCCGACTGGGTCCTGATCGTCACTCCGCTGCCGGGAGTCGGCACGCCCGGCGCGGGCCTGATCCCGACCGGCGAGCTCGACGCCCTCGCGGACTCGCGGGTCGAGGTGGTCTACGCCGACGAGGAGTCGGTGCGCGCCTTCGGCCCGAACTCGCTCGACCCGGCCGTCCGCGCCGCCTCCGCCCGGGCCGGACGCGCTCAGGGCGCCCGGCTCGCCTCGCGGATCGCCGCGCTGGTCGGTGCCGCGTAGCCCGTCTCAGCGCCGCACGCTGTAGCGCGTGAAGACGGTGCCGTCGGCGAAGCGGTGCTCCTCGCGCAGGTCGAGGCGCGCGTGGAACCCGCACGGGAGGAAGTGGGTCCCGCCGCCCACCGCCACCGGCACCGTGTAGACCTGCACCTCGTCGACGATCCCGGCGAGCAGCGCGTGCCGGGCGAGGGTCGGCCCGCCGATCGAGACGTCGTGGTCGGCGGCGCTGACCTGCGCGGCGACGACGACCGGGTCGAACCCGCCCTCGACGCGGGTGCGGCGGGTCTCGGCCGACTCCAGCGTGGTCGAGTAGACGACCTTGTCGGCCGCCCGCCACATCTCCTGGAAGTCGCGGATGAACGCGAACTCCTCCGCGAGGGCCCAGGTCTGCTCCCACGCGCGCATGACCTCGTACATGCGCCGCCCGTACAGGTACGTGCGCACCCGCCCCTCCCGCTCCGTGATGAAGCGGTGCACGGCGGGTCGCGGCTCCGCCCAGGCGAATCCGCCGTCCGCGTCGTTCACGTAGCCGTCGAGCGACGCGATCGAGCTGTAGATGAGCGCGCCCACGTCGGCCTCTCTCCGTGGCCGGCTTCGGGACCGCCCACGGGCGCGACCGTAGGCCTCCCGCCTCCGTCCGGCAATGTCCGCCGGGGCCTCTGGCGCGGATCGACGGGTCGCCGCTGCTCCTGGTGGCGCTCCCGGCGGTCGGCCCCCCCCTCCCGGACCGCGTACCGTGGTCGTGCCGCAGGGAGCGGCCGTGAAGGGTTCGGGATGAAGATCAGCCAGCTGCGCCACTTCGTGGCGGCCGCCGAGGAGCTGCACTTCGTGCGCGCCGCCGAGCGCCTCGGCATCTCGCGGCAGAAGCTCGACTCCTCCGTCGCCGCCGTCGAGCTCGACCTCGGCAAGCCGCTCTTCGAGCCCGGTGCCGCCGCCACGACCCTCACCGCGGCCGGGCGGCAGCGCCTCGCCTCGGCCCGCGAGGAGCTCGCCGCGCTCGGCGACGAGCCGGAGGCGGCCCCGAAGTCGGGAGGCAAGGCCAAGGCCTCCAAGGGGACCGGGCGCGCCCCGATCGTCAAGGGCCAGCCGAAGCCCTACAAGCGCCGCCAGTCCCGCTGACGCGCAGCGTCCGATCGACGGAGGTGGTGGGCCCTACCGGGCTCGAACCGATGACATCCACGGTGTAAACGTGGCGCTCTACCAACTGAGCTAAAGGCCCCCGTCGCGGGAGCACCCGCGGACGATCGACTCGATCCTACGGCAGGCGGAGCGGCCCCCTGCGGGCACTAGCCTCGGCACATGACCGCCGACAGCGACTCCCGCGCGAGGCGGCGCGCCGAGAGCCGCTGGCCCGCCTCCGCCGCGATCCTGGTGGCCGTCGCCCTGAACGTGGCCGGCCACAGCGCCGACACCTCGGTGGTCCGCCTCGTCGCCGCCGGCATCACGCTCGCGCTGCTCGTGCCGCTGTTCGTCGTGAACCCGCACCGACTCGACAGCGAGACGCGCTGGTCGCGCGGGGTCTCCATCGCCCTGGCGGTCGTGCTCGCCGTGGCGAACCAGGTGAACGTGGTCGCCGTGGTGATCGACCTCGTCGACGGGACGGCCGACGGCCCTCCGCTGCTGCTCACCGCACTCCAGGTCTGGGTCACCAACGTCGTCGCGTACGCGCTGCTGTTCTGGGAGCTCGACCGCGGCGGTCCGGTCGCCCGCGGAACGCTTCCCCGCACCGAGCTGCCGGCGGCCGACTTCGCCTTCCCGCAGGACACCTACCGCGACACCGCGCCCGAGGTCGCCGCGACCTCCTCCGAGCGCGCCGACTGGCGGCCCGGCTTCGTGGACTACCTCTCGGTGTCGACGACGAACACCATGGCGTTCAGCCCGACCGACACGATGCCGCTGTCGAGCCGGATGAAGCTCCTGATGATCGCCGAGGCGTTCACCGGATTCGTCCTGCTGGCTCTCGTGATCTCGCGGGCCGTCAACATCCTCAGCTGACGACCGGGGCGGTCCGCCTCCGGAGGGTCAGACGTGCGCGGGGGCGAGCGCGTCGATCGCGGCGCGGTAGGCGTCGATCGAGCGCGCCTCGCCCGGGGCGGTCATGAACGTGTCCCGGATGACGCCGGCCTTGTCGATCAGGAAGGTCGCGCGGGTCGCGTAGCCCTTCGCCTCGGTGAACACGCCGTACTGCTTGGCGACGTCGCCGTGCGGCCAGAAGTCGGAGAGGAGCGTGAAGTCGTAGCCCTGCTTCTCGCCCCAGGCGCGCAGCGTGTGCTTGGAGTCGACCGAGATGCCGATCAGCTCCACGTCGGCGTGCTCGAAGAGGGAGAGGTTCTCGCGCAGCGCGCAGAACTCGCCCGTGCAGGTGCCGGAGAAGGCGAGGGGGAAGAACACCAGGGCGACGTTGCGCCGCCCGTGGAAGTCGCCCAGCTGGATGCGCTCGCCGTACTGGTTCGCGAGTTCGAAGTCGGGAGCCAGGGTCAGCTTCTCGAGAGCCATCGGTCCGATGTCCTTCCGTGCGCACGAGAGTCGCGCGAGCACGAGGGGCAATGCTAGACCCGCTCCGCACAGACTCCAAGGAACGGCCCGTCTCCCCCGATCACGGGCCGGTCGACGCGTCCCGTCTGGCGCTCTCCTACAGTCGTCGGCGCCCATTCCTCGTGGATCACCACAGTGCGATGCCAGGTTCGGGGCACGGGAATCGCTAGGCTGACGGAGGTGCCCGCGCGCGGCTCGTCATCCGAGCCCCGGATCCGCGGATCCGCACCGCTTCATGAGAGTGATGTCTCGGGCACGATCTGCCCCCAGAGAGAGGTCGAGGGTGACTGTTAACGATCAGGACCCGTATTCCGTCGGTCACGTGGACTCGGACCCCGAGGAAACGTCGGAGTGGAACGAGTCGCTCGATGCGCTCGTCGAGGAGCGGGGCCGGGGTCGCGGGCGCGACGTCATGCTCAGCCTCCTCAAGCGCTCCAAGGAGCTCCACCTCGGCGTGCCGATGGTGCCCACCACGGACTACATCAACACCATCGCGCCCGAGAACGAGCCCGACTTCCCGGGCGACGAGGACGTCGAGCGCCGCTACCGCGCGTGGATCCGCTGGAACGCGGCCATCCTCGTGCACCGCGCGCAGCGTCCCGGCATCGGGGTCGGCGGCCACATCTCGACGTACGCGTCGAGCGCCTCGCTGTACGAGGTCGGCTTCAACCACTTCTTCCGCGGCCAGGACCACCCGGGCGGCGGCGACCAGATCTTCATCCAGGGCCACGCCTCCCCCGGCCCGTACGCGCGCGCCTTCCTCGAGGGACGCCTGAGCGAGCACCAGCTCGACGGATTCCGCCAGGAGAAGTCGCACCGGGGCGGCGGGCTCTCCAGCTACCCGCACCCGCGGCTCATGCCGGAGTTCTGGCAGTTCCCGACCGTGTCGATGGGCCTCGGCCCGATCAACGCCATCTACCAGGCGCAGGCGAACAAGTACCTCACCAACCGCGGCATCAAGGACGCCTCCGACCAGCAGGTCTGGGCGTTCCTCGGCGACGGCGAGATGGACGAGGTCGAGTCGCGCGGTCAGCTCCAGGTCGCCGCGAACGACGGCCTCGACAACCTGAACTTCATCGTCAACTGCAACCTCCAGCGCCTCGACGGACCCGTCCGCGGCAACGGCAAGATCGTGCAGGAGCTCGAGTCGTACTTCCGCGGCGCGGGCTGGAACGTCATCAAGCTCATCTGGGGCCGCGAGTGGGACGACCTGCTCGCCCGCGACACCGAGGGCGCGCTGCTCGACCTGATGAACAAGACGCCCGACGGCGACTTCCAGACCTACAAGACGGAGGACGGCGCCTACGTCCGCGAGAACTTCTTCGGCCGCGACCCGCGCGCCAAGAAGCTCGTCGAGGGCTACTCCGACGAGCAGATCTGGGGCCTGCGCCGAGGCGGCCACGACTACCGCAAGATCTACGCGGCCATGAAGGCCGCGACGGAGCACAAGGGCCAGCCCACCGTCATCCTCGCCCACACCATCAAGGGCTACGGTCTCGGCCGCAGCTTCGAGGGCCGCAACGCGACCCACCAGATGAAGAAGATGACGCTGGACAACCTCAAGTCGTTCCGCGACACCATGCGCATCCCGATCACGGACGCGCAGCTCGAGGAGAACCCCTACCTCCCGCCGTACTACCACCCCGGTCAGAACGACGAGGCGATCGAGTACCTGCAGGAGCGCCGCCGCGCGCTCGGCGGCTACCTCCCCGAGCGCCGCTCGAAGTACACGCAGCTGAACCTCCCCGAGGACTCGGCCTACGCGGTCGGCAAGAAGGGCTCCGGGACGCAGGAGATCGCCACCACCATGGCGTTCGTCCGCATCCTGAAGGACATCCTCCGCTCGAAGGACTTCGGCAACCGCGTCGTCCCGATCATCCCGGACGAGGCGCGCACCTTCGGCATGGACGCGTTCTTCCCGAACGCGAAGATCTACAACCCGCGCGGCCAGCACTACACGTCGGTCGACCGCGAGCTCCTCCTGGCCTACAAGGAGAGCCCGCAGGGCCAGATCCTCCACGTCGGCATCAACGAGGCGGGCGCCCTCGCGGCGTTCACCGCGATCGGCACCTCGTACTCGACGCAGGGCGAGCCGCTCATCCCGGTCTACGTCTTCTACTCGATGTTCGGGTTCCAGCGCACGGGCGACGCGATCTGGGCGGCCGGCGACATGATGTCGCGCGGCTTCATGATCGGCGCCACCGCGGGACGCACCACGCTGACCGGCGAGGGCCTCCAGCACGCGGACGGCCACTCCCCGATCCTCGCGGCGACCAACCCCGCCGTCGTGAGCTACGACCCGGCCTACGGGTACGAGATCGCGCACATCGTGCAGTCCGGACTCGAGCGCATGTACGGCGGGAAGCACACCGACCCGAACGTCATGTACTACATCACGGTCTACAACGAGCCGATCGTGCAGCCGAAGGAGCCGGAGGACGTCGACGTCGAGGGCATCGTCCGCGGCATCCACCGCATCTCCTGGGGCCAGTGGGACGGGCCGAAGGCCCAGCTCCTCGCCTCGGGCGTCGCGGTGCCGTGGGCGATCGAGGCGCAGAAGCTCCTCGCCGAGGACTGGGGCGTCTCGGCGGACGTCTGGTCGGTCACCTCGTGGAACGAGCTGCGCCGCGACGGCATCAAGGCCGAGCAGCACAACTTCCTCCACCCCGAGGACGCCGAGCAGGTGCCGTACGTGACGCAGAAGCTGGCCGACGCGAAGGGCCCCTTCGTCGCCGTCTCGGACTTCTCGCACCAGGTCCCCGACCAGCTGCGCCAGTTCATCCCGGGCGACTTCGCGACGCTCGGCGCGGACGACTTCGGCTTCTCGGACACCCGTGCGGCGGCGCGGCGCTACTTCCAGATCGACGGCCCCTCGGTCGTCGTGCGGACGCTGCAGCTGCTCGCCAAGCGCGGCGAGGTCGACCCCTCGCTCGCCGTCCAGGCGATCGAGAAGTACCGCCTCCTCGACGTCAACGCCGGCACCACCGGCAACGCGGGCGGCGAGAGCTGACGGACGAGTCCGTGCTCTCGCAGGAACCCGCACCGTCGAGTGCGCGGGGTCCTGCTCCTGCGGCGGAGCGTCCGGCCACCCGGCCGGGCGCTCCCCGCACGAAGGAGCAGACCCTCGCCTGGCTGCGCACCCTCGCCGGTGAGCTCTCGACGCAGACGATCAAGCGACTCGAGGACACGCTGCCCTGGTACGGCAGCATGCCCCCCGGTCGGCGCTCGGCGGTCGGCCTCGTCGCCCAGGCCGGCATCACCTCGTTCATCTCGTGGTTCGACGACCCGTCGGCCACGCCGTGGATCGCGGCGGACGTGTTCGGAGCCGCTCCCCGCGAGCTGCTGCGCTCCGTCTCGCTGACGCAGACGCTGCAGCTGATCAAGGTGACGGTCGAGGTCGTCGAGGACCGGATCAAGAACGGCGGGGAGGACCTCCGCGAGGCGATCCTCCTCTACTCGCGCGAGATCGCCTTCGCCGCGGCCGACGTCTACGCGCGCGCCGCCGAGGCCCGAGGTCTCTGGGACGCGCGCCTGGAGGCGCTGGTCGTCGACTCGATCCTCACGGGCGAGGCCGACGACGAGCTGCCCAGCCGGATCGCCGCCCTCGGCTGGCACGGCCACGGCGAGGTCGCCGTCCTGGTGGGCACCGCCCCCAAGATGCTCGACGTCGACCAGCTGCGCCGCACGGCCCGGCACATGGACGCCGACGTGCTGATCGGCGTGCAGGGCAGCCGGCTCGTCCTGGTCATCGGCCGCGCCGAGCCGAGCGAGAACGCCACGGAGGAGACCGGCCCGCCGGTCGCGTTCCTCGAGATCGCGGAGGCGCTCGAGCCCGGCTTCGGGACGGGCCACCTCGTCCTCGGCCACGAGGTGCCGACCCTGGTCGAGGCGTCCCGCAGCGCCCGCGCGGCCCTCGCCGGCTTCGCGGTCGCCCGCTCCTGGCGGAACGCACCGCGACCGGTCAACGCCGACGACCTCCTTCCCGAGCGCGCCCTCGCCGGCGACCCGCTCGCCCGCCAGAGCCTCATCACGCAGATCTACCGGCCCCTGCAGAAGCACTCGACCGAGCTTCTGACCACGCTGTGGGCCTACCTCGACAACGGCCGCTCCCTCGAGGCGACCGCTCGCGAGCTGTTCGTGCACCCGAACACGGTGCGGTACCGCCTCAAGCGGGTCGCCGAGGTGATCGGCTGGGACGCGACGGGCGCCCGCGAGGCGCTCATCCTCCAGTCCGCCCTCATCCTCGGCTCCATGAGCGACCCGGACGGCGCCGTCCGCCGGAAGCCGTCCCGCCGCTGAGGCCCTCCGCTCGCCGAACCCCTCCCGCCCCTGAACACTTGTAGACCCGCGACAAGCTCTTTGTGCTTTGTCAGTGGCTCCACGCGCCGCACGTGCGAGCGCAGATCGGAAGACTGGATACCGTGATCGTCGTCGTCGCCCCGGGTCAGGGCTCCCAGACCCCCGGATTCCTCGCCCCATGGCTCGAGATCCCCTCCGTGGCCGAGCAGGTCGCCGCGCACTCGGAGGCGGTCGGCATCGACCTCGCCGCGCACGGCACCGTCTCGGACGCGGACACCATCCGCGACACCGCGGTCGCCCAGCCCCTGATCGTCTCCGCGGGACTCGTGAGCCTCGCCGCCCTCCTCGAGGGCGGACGGCGCGAGCGCATCGCGGGCATCGCCGGACACTCCGTCGGCGAGATCACCGCGGCCGCCGGAGCCGGAGTCCTCACCGAGGCCGACGCGCTGGTGTTCGTCCGCGAGCGCGCCCGTGCCATGGCCGCTGCGGCCGCCGCCGAGCCGACCGCGATGAGCGCGGTCCTCGGCGGCGACGAGCAGGCCCTGATCGCCCGTCTCGACGAGCTCGGCCTCGAGCCGGCCAACTACAACGGCGGCGGGCAGATCGTCGTCGCCGGCGCGGTCGACGCGCTCGAGGCGCTCAAGGCGGAGCCGCTCCGCGGGACCCGCGTGATCCCCCTGCAGGTGGCCGGCGCCTTCCACACCCGCTACATGGCGCCCGCCCGCGACTCCCTCGCCGGCGTCGCAGCCGGGCTGACCCCCTCCGACCCGACGCTCCGGCTCTGGACGAACCGCGACGGGTCGGTCGTCGACTCCGGCGCCGCGTTCCTCGAGCTGCTCGTCGGCCAGGTCGCCTCCCCCGTCCGCTGGGACCTCTGCATGGCGGCCTTCGCCGACGCGGGCGTCACCGGGATCATCGAGCTGGCACCCGCCGGCGCGCTGGTCGGCCTCGCCAAGCGCGGCCTCAAGGGCGTGCCGAGCATCGCCATCACGACCCCCGACGACGTGGACGCCGCCCGCGCCTTCCTCGACGAGCACGCCGCCTAGCAGGAGAGACCCCATGACGACCCCTTCCCTCACCCAGTCCAGCGGCAGCGCGTACACCCGGATCCTCGGCATCGGCGCGGCACGCGGCGACCTCGTCGTCCCGAACGACGACCTGATCGAGCCGATCAACTCCTCCGACGAGTGGATCCGCCAGCGCACCGGCATCATCGAGCGCCGCCGCGCCTCCGCCGACATCCACGCGGTCGACCTCGCGACCACCGCCTCCCTCGAGGCGATCAAGAAGGCGGGCATCCGCCCGGACCAGATCGGCGTCGTGCTCGTCTCCACGATCAGCAACACCGTGCAGACCCCGTCGCTGGCCGCGCTCCTCGCGGACCGCATCGGCGCGAACCCCGCCCCGGCGTACGACATCTCGGCCGCCTGCGCCGGCTACACCTACGGCATCGCCCAGGCCGACTCCTTCATCCGCTCCGGCCTGGCCGAGTACGTGCTCGTCGTCGGAGCCGAGAAGCTGTCCGAGCTGGTCAAGTCGACCGACCGCAGCATCTCCTTCCTCCTGGGCGACGGCGCGGGCGCCGCGGTCGTCGGCCCCAGCGACACCGCCGGCATCTCGAAGACCGTGTGGGGATCCGACGGCTCCAAGTGGGACACCGTCGGCATGGACAACCCGCTCGCGGCCTACCGCGACGGCACCGCCGAATGGCCCACCCTCCGCCAGGACGGCCCGTCGGTCTTCCGCTGGGCGGTCTGGGAGATGGCCAAGGTCGCCAAGCAGGCGCTCGCGGAGGCGGGCGTCCAGCCCGAGGACCTCGCCGCGTTCATCCCCCACCAGGCGAACATGCGCATCATCGACGAGCTCGCGAAGCAGCTGAAGCTCCCCGAGACCGTCGCTATCGGCCGCGACATCGAGACCACCGGCAACACCTCCGCCGCGTCGATCCCGCTCGCCACCCACCGCCTGCTCGAGGAGCACCCGGAGCTGCACGGCGGACTCGCGCTGCAGATCGGCTTCGGCGCCGGACTGGTGTTCGGCGCGCAGGTCGTGGTGCTCCCGTGACCGGCGCGACCCCACCCCTAAACTGACCTACGGTCACTGACGAACACCCGAAGAACCCCCAAGGAGAGAACCATGGCACTGTCCAACGAAGAAGTCCTCGCCGGCCTGGCCGAGCTTGTCAACGACGAGACGGGCATCGCCACCGACTCCGTCGAGATGGACAAGTCGTTCACCGACGACCTCGACATCGACTCCATCTCGATGATGACCATCGTCGTCAACGCCGAGGAGAAGTTCGACGTGAAGATCCCCGACGACGAGGTCAAGAACCTCAAGACGGTCGGCGACGCGGTCCGCTTCATCGTCAAGGCGTCCGAGTAGTCGTCGCCCGCGCACCCCGTCCTCGTGGCGGACACCCCGGCCGGCGATCGTCGGCCGGGGTGAGCCCGGCACCCACCCACACGGAACAGAGAAGCTCGTCATGACCAAGAAGATCGTCGTCACCGGAATCGGTGCCAGCACTCCCCTCGGCGGGACCGCCCGGGAGTCCTGGAACGCACTCCTCGCCGGCGAATCAGGCGTCCGCTCCCTCGAGCAGGACTGGGTCGCCCAGTACGACATCCCGGTCACCTTCGCCGCCCAGGCCAAGGTCCGCCCAGAGGAGGTGCTCTCCCGCCCGGAGGCGAAGCGCCTCGACCCCTCCAGCCAGTTCGCGCTCATCTCGGCCCGCGAGGCCTGGGCCGACTCCGGCATCACCGACGTCGACCCGCTCCGCGTGGGCGTCGACTACTCGACCGGCATCGGCGGCCTCTGGACCCTCGTCGACGCGTGGGACACCCTCCGCGAGCGCGGTCCCCGCCGGGTCCTCCCGATGACCATCCCGATGCTCATGCCCAACGCGGCCGCCGCCGCGATCAGCATGGCCATCCCCTCCCGCGCCTACGCCCGCACCGACGTGTCGGCCTGCGCCTCCAGCACCGAGGCCCTCGCGAACGCCTACGAGCACATGCAGCTCGGCCTCGCCGACGTGGTCGTCGCCGGCGGCACGGAGTCGGTCGTCCACCCGCTCCCGATCGCCGCCTTCGCGTCGATGCAGGCCCTCTCGCGCCGCAACGACGACCCGGCGACCGCCTCGCGCCCCTACGACGTCTCCCGCGACGGCTTCGTCCTCGGAGAAGGCGCCGCGACACTCATCCTCGAGACCGAGGAGCACGCCCTCGCCCGCGGAGCCCGCATCTACGCGGAGCTCGCCGGCGGCGCCGTCACCAGCGACTCGTACCACATCACGGCGCCGGACCCCGAGGGCTCCGCCGCCGCCCGCGCCATGATCGGCGCCCTCGAGCAGGCCGGAGCCGCGCTCACCGACGTCACCCACGTCAACGCCCACGCGACGAGCACCCCGGTCGGCGACATCGCCGAGTACCGCGCCCTGCTGCGCGTCTTCGGCGACCACCTCCCGAACATCGCCGTCTCCGCGACCAAGGCGTCCACCGGCCACCTCCTCGGCGGCACCGGCGCGCTCGAGGCCATCTTCACCGTGCTCGCCCTCCACGAGCGCACCGCACCCCCCACCATCAACCTCTTCGAGCAGGACCCCCAGATCCCCCTCGACGTCGTCACCAGCCCCCGGGCCCTCGGCGACGGACCGCTGGTCGCCATCTCGAACTCGTTCGGGTTCGGGGGGCACAATGCTGTTGCCGCTTTCCGGACGGTGTAGCGGGGCGTAGCCCCGCTCCACCGTGCGGAAAGCGGGCTGCGCCGCTCCTTGCGCGGCGCAGGCGCGTCCGCTGGGGTGGGGGGCGGGGTTCCCGAGGGCCGGTGCGGTGCGGCGACGGTGATCCGCTGGAACGCGGATCCCCGGATACGCCTCGTGCCGCGAGGGATCTGCGCCGCCGTCTGGTGCGGGCTGGTGAGCACGCCGTGCTGGTGGGGAGCGCGGGCTTCGCCGCGACTCGGGTCGAAAGCTTCGGTTCAAGCAGCTGTGCTCGAGGGGAGCGCGGGCTTCGCCGCGACTCGGGTCGGATGCTCGGATCAGGGCGGCTGCGCTCGTGGGGAGCGTGCGACTCGCCATTACTCGGGCCGTCGGCGTCGTGCGCGACAGAGGTGCGGGCGGGTCCACGAGTCTTCCGACGCCCTCCGCCGGAACGCGGTGCTCCGCCGACCGTCTGGTCGACGTGCCAGCGAGCGGCAACCGTGAGGCGACGACGCGCCTTCGAGGCGGACCTCTGCCGGAACGGGGGGTCCGCTGGCCGCCTGGTTCAGGGAGGCGGGAGCGAACGATTGCCGCGAGGCGTATCCGCCGATCCGCGTGCCAGCGGATCGGCGTCGCCGGACGCCGGCCGCTCCACGGAACCCGACCACCCGACCGAGCCGACTGCGCGACGCCGCGCGAGGAGCGGCGTCGAACGAACTCAGCCGACCCCGTGCATCCAGACGACGGGGGCGAAGTCGCCGCCGTAGCGGAAGGGCTCGAGCTCGTCCTCCCAGGCCTGGCCGAGGGCGAGGCGCAGCTCGCGGTGCAGCTCGATGGGGTCGGCGCCGGCGAGCTCCATGGCGGAGCGGATGCGGTCCTCGGGCACGACGGTGTTGCCCGCGCTGTCGGTCTGGGCGTAGAAGATGCCGAGCTCGGGCGTGTGCATCCAGCGGCCTCCGTCGACGCCGGGCGAGGGCTCCTCGGTGACCTCGTAGCGGACGTCGGCCCAGCCGCGGAGAGCGGACGCGATGACGGCACCGGTTCCGACCGGGCCCTCCCAGGCGAACTCGGCGCGCAGTGTGCTGCGGAGCACGGGCTGCTCGATCCAGGCGAAGTTCACGGCACGACCAAGAGCGCGACCTGTCCCCCACTCGAGGTGGGGGCAGAGCGCGCGGGGGGCGGAGTGCACGAAGAGCACACCCCGAGTCTGCTGCGCCACCATGGCGTCCTCCGTTCGTCCCGGTGCGTCTTCCCCAACGACCCGGACCACGGAACACTCTGCGGTGCGCCTTCTTCGATTATGACGGTGGACGTGCCACCACGCCCGATCATGCAGGAGCGGCGGACCTCCGTCAAGGCGGCTCGCCGCGCCTGCTCGACCGGCCGTGGGCGGCTCCTGCCTATACTCAGGTCGTCCGCGCCGCCGGACGCCGCACACCGCCAGACGCCCGCCGGGAGGAGCACCGTGTCCGTCCGCGACGGCCTGCTCGCCCTGCTCACGCTCGGCCCCGCCTACGGCCTCCAGCTGCACGCCGAGCTCCTCGACCGTGCCGCGCACCGGCCCCGGGTCAACGTCGGCCAGATCTACTCGACGCTCGAGCGCCTGCGCGAGCGGGGCCTCGTCGTCTCGGCCGGGTCCACCGACGACGGCCTCCCCCTGCACGCGCTCACCGACGAGGGCCGCGCGGAGGCGGCCGCCTGGCTGACGGGTGACGGAGCGTCCCCGGAGGAGGACTGGGACGACGTCCTCGACCGGGTGCTGCTGGCCTCGAGCCTGTCCGGCGCCGACCTCGCCGCCGTCCTCGACGCGTACGAGAGCTCGCTGCCCGCCACCGCCGACGAGCAGGCGGAGGAGGAGGACGCGCACCCGCAGCGCCGCCTCGCCGCGATCGCCGCCGGCGTGCGGGAGGAGGCCCTGCGGCGCCTCCTCGAGGCGGCCCGCGACGAGCTCACGGGCGACGGGCCGGGACGGGGCGTCCGCGGATACGCTCTCGAGCGTCCCCGTCGGGGCCGTCGAGCCTCGAGCTAGGACGAGACAGGCGCGGGTGCCGTCGCCTAGGGTGGTTCGCATGTCCCGCACCCCCCTCGGTCTCCGCGTCCCCTCCCGGGCGCGCCGGCGCCTCGTCGCCGCCGGAGCGGGCACGGTCCTCGTCCTGTGCGCCGCCCTCGCCGCTCCGCTCTCCGCGTCCGCCGCCTACGACCCGTCCGACTACCCCTCGTGGTCCGATGTGGAGGCCGCGAAGTCGAGCGAGAGCGCCACCGCCGCCGAGGTCGACCGCATCACCGCCTTCCTCGCCGACCTGCGCGACCAGGCCGCCGCCCTCACCGACGCCGCCATCAGCCGGGCCGCCGAGGCGGACGCCGCGCAGAGCGCTCTCGACGAGGCGACCCAGCGCGTGAGCGCCCTGGAGGAGCGCGCCTCCGCCGCCCGGTCGGACGCCGACGCCGCGAAGGAGCAGGCCGGCCGTCTCGCCGCGCAGCTCTACCGCAACGGCGGGACCGATGCGACGCTCAACCTCCTCATCGGCGGCGACGAGTCGACCGAGCTGCTCTACCGCCTCGGCACCATGACGCAGCTCACCCAGCAGACCAGCCGGCTCCAGACCGCGGCGCAGTCGACCGAGAACCAGGCCGTCTCCCTCGCCGCGCAGGCCGAGCAGGCCCGGGGCGAGCGCGTCTCCCTCGCCACCGCCGCGGCCGACGCGCTCTCGGCCGCCCGCTCCGCGCAGGCCGAGGCCGACGCCAAGGTCGCCGACCAGGAGAAGTACAGCCAGGAGCTCTACACCCAGCTCGCCTCGCTCAAGAACACCACCGCCGAGATCGAGCGGGAGTACGCCGACGGCCAGGACGCGAAGTCGGCCTTCGAGGAGCAGCAGCGCCTCTCCCGCCTCGCTGCCGAGGCCGAGGCCGCCCGCCAGCGCGCCGCGTCGGCTCCCGCCGCGGCCGCTGCTCCGGCAGCGCCCTCCAACAGCGGAGGCGGAGGCGGCGGAGGAGGCGGCCCGGTCGAGCTCGGCGACGACGACCCGACCGGCGCGCGCAACAGCTCCGCCAAGACCATCGCCGCCCTCGGCACCTACGCCGGACGCACGGACGGCCTCTCCCCCGCGCAGGCCCAGGCCTACGCCCGCACCGCTGTCGGCCGCTTCGGCTGGGGCGCCGACCAGGTCGACCGGTGCCTCATCCCGCTGTGGAACGGCGAGTCGGGGTGGCGCTGGAACGCGCTGAACCGCTCCTCCGGCGCCTACGGCATCCCGCAGGCCCTCCCGGCGAGCAAGATGGCCAACTCGGGAGCCGACTACCAGACGAACGCGGCGACGCAGGTCGACTGGGGTCTCTCGTACATCAAGAGCGCCTACGGCTCGCCCTGCAACGCGTGGTCGAGCTGGAACAACCGCTCGCCGCACTGGTACTGATCCCGCGTCTCACTTCGCCTGGTCGTAGGAGTCGACGACGGCGACGGTGACCGGGAAGTCGACCTCGCCCTCTCCGAAGAGCGAGCGTCCGGCGCGCACCGCCGCCTCGCGGACGATCGCGGCGACCCGCTCGCCGACGTCGGCGGGAGCGTGCACGATCACCTCGTCGTGCAGGAAGTAGACGAGGTGCGCCCGGCCGACCGCGCCGCCCTCGGCGCGCAGTCGCGCCCGCAGCTCGCCCATCCAGCAGAGCGCCCACTCGGCCGCGGTCCCCTGCACCACGAAGTTGCGGGTGAAGCGTCCCCATTCGCGCGCTCGCGCCGCATCCGCCGAGAGCCCCTCGGGTCCGGGAGGCGAGCTGCGCCCGAGCCACGTCGAGACGCTCACGCCGCGCTCGCCCGCCCGAGCCGCCGCCTCGACGTGCGCGACCGAGCGCGGGTAGGCACGGGCGAGCCTCGGGAGCAGCCGCCCGGCCTCGCCGCTCGTCGCCCCGTACATCGCCCCCAGCATCGCGACCTTCGCCCTCGGCCGGTCGGGGACCACGCCGGCGTCGACGATGCCCTGGTAGAGGTCGCGGCCCCGCCCGGCGGCGGCCATGGCCGAGTCGCCCGAGAGCGCGGCGAGGATGCGCGGCTCGAGCTGCGCGGCATCCGCGACCACGAGGCTCCAGCCCGGATCCGCGGTGACCGCGGCGCGGATCTGCCGCGGCAGCTGCAGCGCCCCTCCGCCCGAGGTCGCCCAGCGGCCGGTGACGACGCCGCCCACCACGTACTCCGGCCGGAACCGTCCGTCGCGCACCCACGCGTCGAGCCATGCCCAGCCGTTGGCGGTGAGCAGCCGGGAGAGCTTCTTGTACTCCAGGAGGGGCGGCACCGCGGGATGCTCGAGGGACTGCAGCTCCCAGGAGCGCGTCGACTCGACCGGCAGCCCCGCGCGCCGCAGCGCCTTGAGGAGCTCGGCCGGCGAGTCGGGATTGAGCTCGGGCGCGCCGAGCTCGTCGCGCAGACGGACGGCCAGCGCCTCCAGCAGGGCCGGGCGGCCGCCGAAGAGCGGGCGGGGGCCGAGCATCCCGGTGAGCACCCGGTCGTGCACATCGGCGCGCCACGGCAGCCCCGCGTGGGCGATCTCGCGAGCGATCAGGGCGCCGACGGATTCGGCGGCGAGCAGCAGGCGGAGCCGGCCGGCCTCGGCGGCGCCGGAGAGCGCCTCCTCCTGCAGGGCCAGCTCGAGGACGGGGTCGAGCTCGTCGGAGCCGCCCGCCGCCTCCTCGAACCCGATCAGCGTGTCCTGCGCGGCGGGGGCCGCGGCTCCCGCGTCCCACGGGTCGAGGGGCGAGCGCGCGAGAGCCGATGAGGCGGCGGAGACCGAGCGGCGGAGGATCGCGCGGGCCAGCCGGAGGTCGTGGCACCGGGCGACGACCACCCCGGCCGACAGCAGTGCGGGGTACCAGCGCGCGGTGTCGTCCCAGACCCAGCGCGGGCGCTCCGGCTCCCGCTCCCGGACGAACGCCGCCAGCTCGGCCGGCCCCCTGCCGCTCCCGGCCTCGGCGCCGCCGACGGGGTCGACCGCCCGCCACGCCCCCGTGGGGCCGCCGACGAGTGCGAGGAGCATCGGGCCATTCTCCCCCGTGGCGGACACGGAGGCCGCCGTCGCGGGGACGGCAGGGCCCCCTCTCGCTGAAGGAGTCACGCCGACGGCCGCGAGGGCGGGTAGCCGGGGAAGGGCTTCTCCTGCGCCGTCGGCGGCTGATGGGCCCACAGGGCGGCCGCGATGGTGTCCATCGAGCGGGAGTAGCCCACGAGCGTCCGCCTCTCCGGCTCGGCCGCCCAGGTCACCGCGCGGAACCAGGTCTCGCGGTACGGGCCGGTCTCGATGCGGCGCACCAGGCCGATCCGGCCGGTGCGCAGGGCGTCGACCATCACCCACTCGTCCTGCCCGCTGCTGCGCAGCATCTGGAGCGGACTCCACTCGATCATCGCGCCTCCCACCGGTCGATCCGCGGCCGTGGCGAGCACGAGCGCCGCGGCGTACACTCGCAGACTATCGAACACATGTTCGAACGGCCAACCGGGTCCGGCGAGTGAACGGGAGCACGACGATGGCGGTGATCGACGAGACGGCGCTGGTCTCGACCGACGGCGAGGGAGTGCCGATCGCGCTCGAGTGGCGGGGCGGGAGCTACCGGGTGACCGACCGGCCGACGGTGTGGACCTGCACGAGCGAGTGGTGGGCGCCCCTCGAGGGGTTCCCGCCGACGTTCGGGCGCACACCGGTGAGCATCGGCGGCTGGCGCTTCCAGGCGACGGACCTCGCGACCGGCGGAGCGTTCGTGCTCGACGTGGTCGCGTCGACGGAGCCGCAGTGGAGCGTGGTGCGGATCTACGAGTAGTGCCGGCGCGAGGCCGGCCGGGCGGCTACTTGTCGGCCGACCAGGGCGCCCGCGTCATGGCGATGAGAGCCGCGACTCCGGAGACGAGGCCGACACCGGCGATGGCGGACACGACGAGCCAGAGAACGAGTTCCATGCCGCCAGTCTACCGAGCCCCGGAGCGGATCCTCTCCGCCCCGCTTCCATCCCCCGGCTATGGAATAGCCTGGGCAGAGTGACCGACGCCCCCACCCGCGCGAGTGTCGGACTGCGCTCGGAGCGCGGCCCGATCCTGCTGTCCCTGATGATCTCGACCGCTCTGGTCGCCCTCGACGCCACGATCCTCTCGACGGCCGTGCCGTCCATCGTCGCCGACCTGGGGGGCTTCGAGCAGTTCCCCTGGCTGTTCTCGATCTACCTGCTGGCCCAGGCGGTCTCGGTCCCCCTCTACGGCAAGCTCGCCGACGTGATCGGGCGCAAGCCCATCATGCTGATCGGCATCGCCCTGTTCCTGGTCGGCTCGCTCCTGTGCGGCCTCGCCTGGAGCATGCCCGCGCTGATCGCGTTCCGAGCCCTGCAGGGCCTGGGGGCCGGAGCGATCCAGCCGATGGGCATCACCATCGCCGGCGACATCTACACGGTCGCCGAGCGTGCGAAGACCCAGGGCTACCTCGCGAGCGTCTGGGGCATCTCCTCTGTCGTCGGGCCGACCCTCGGCGGCGTGCTCTCGGACCTGGGCGCCTGGCGCGGCATCTTCCTCGTCAACATCCCCCTGTGCCTCCTGGCGGCGTTCCTCCTGATCCGCAGCTTCCGCGAGACCACGCGGGGCGAGAAGCAGCGGATCGACGTGGCGGGCGCCTCCGTGCTCGCCGTGGGCACCGCGCTGCTCATCCTCGGGCTGCTCGAGGGCGGCAGCGCCTGGCCGTGGCTCTCCCCCGCCGGAGTCGGCGTGTTCGTCGTCTCGGCCCTCGCGTTCGCCGGCTTCGTCGCGATCGAGCGGCGAGCTGCCGCCCCGGTGCTCCCCCTCTGGGTCCTCACGCGGCGCGTGCTGATCTCGACCAGCCTGGTCTCGGTGACCGTCGGCGCGATCACGCTCGGCGTCACCTCGTACTTCCCGACCTTCGCGCAGGGCGTGCTCGGCAGCTCCGCCCTCGGCGCGGGCTTCGCCGTCGCGGCGATGACGCTCGGCTGGCCGGTCGCGGCGAGCCTGTCGGGCCGGCTCTACCTGCGCATCGGCTTCCGCAACACGGGCTTCCTCGGAGCGGGGCTCGTCGTGATCGGCACGGCGCTGACCATCCTGCTCGGCGCCTCCTCGACGCTGTGGGAGATCGCCGGCTTCTGCGTGCTGATCGGCGCCGGCATGGGGCTCGTGGCGACTCCGACGCTGATCCGGGCGCAGTCGAGCGTCGACTGGAACGAGCGCGGAGTGGTCTCCTCGACCAACTTCTTCGCCCGCAACATCGGCAGCGCCGTCGCCGTGGCCGTGTTCGGCGCGATCGTGAACGCGAAGGCGGGCGGCGGCGTCCCCGCACCGGCGGACCTCGCCGAGGGCACCCGCTTCGTCTGCATCGCGCTCACGGTCCTCGCCGTGGGCATGCTCGCCGCGGTCTGGGCGATGCCGAAGGAGGGGCGCCCCGCGCCCGGAGAGGATCGGGCGGCGGAGGCCGAGCCCGACGCGGCCCGGCCGGACGCGGCCCAGCCCTAGCCGTCAGGCGGCGCCGTCGGTTCTCGTCGTCAGCCGGAGCGGCGCGCCGCGGCCGTCGCTCGCAGGCGGTCGCGGTGGGTGCGGCGCACCCGGTGCGTCCAGCGCTGCAGGGACGACCCCATCCCGGGGTGCCGCGCCAGCGTGTGCAGAGCGCGGTCGAACCGGCGGAGCATGTCGGCGAAGGCGCCGAAGGGGCGGGCCGAGATGCCGACCTCGAGGTGGCGGTCGAGCACGATCCGGTGCCGGAGTCCCAGGTGCACGCTGATCTCGACGTCGTCGTGCACGTAGGCGTCGTGCCGGTGCATCTCCTCCGCGATCTCCTCCCACGCCGACCGGCGGACGGCGCAGTTGGAGCCGAAGAGCGGCCAGTTGGCCAGCGCCGACCCCATCAGCACGAAGTAGGCGTCCATGTAGGCGACCCGCGCGATCACCCGGGCGATCGGGCCGAGCTCGTCGAAGCGTCCGGGACCGGTCACCGCTCCGACCTCGGGATCGGCGAAGTGGCCGGCCAGGCGCGCCAGCCAGTCGGGTCCCGGGCGGGAGTCGGCGTCGAGCCGTGCGAGGACGTCGCCGTGCGCCTCGTCGAAGCCGTGCGCCGTGCTCGCCGGGATCCCGGCTCCGTCGTGCCGCACCACCCGCGCGCCCGCCGCTCGCGCGACGGCGGCGCTGTCGTCGGTGCTCCCGTCGTCGACGACGACGATCTCGAACGGAGCGAGCGTCTGCTCGCGGAGGAGCTCGAGCAGCTGCTCGAGGTGGCGGGCGTCGTCCTTCACGGGGACGACGACCGAGATGCGCCGGTGATCCATCCGCCCAGTCAACGCGATCGGGGCGCTCAGCGGGGACACCGCCACGCGTCTCGCGCGAGCCCGGACCTGTCAACCGGCTCCCGAGCGCGTCGGATCCCCTGATGGGATCGACCCGTGTCCGCCGGATCGGCGGCCCGATCGAGACAGGAGACGACATGACCCAGGGACCTCGAGACTTCCGGCCCACCCGTGCACTGGTGACCGCTTCTGACTCCGGCATCGGCCGGGCGACCGCGGTGGCACTGGCCGAGGCGGGCATGGACGTCGGCATCACCTGGCACAGCGACGAGGAGGGCGCGCAGGGCACGGCGGAGGAGGTGCGCTCCCTCGGCCGGCGCGCCGAGATCGCGCGCCTCGACACGACGGATCTGGAGGGCGCGGGCGACGTGATCGACGACCTCGCGGATCGACTGGGCGGGCTCGACGTCGCCGTCAGCAATGCGGGCGGAGGCGGAGGCGAGCCCTTCCTCGAGCAGAGCCTCGACAGCTGGCGCTCGACCGTCGCCCTGAACCTCGACGGAGCGTTCGTCTGCCTCCAGCGCGCCGCGCGGCGCATGGCGGCCCAGGGCACGGGCGGCAGGATCATCGCGGTCACCAGTGTCCACGAGCACCAGCCGCGGGTCGGCTCCGTCGCCTACACCGCTGCCAAGCACGGGCTGGGCGGCCTGCTGAAGGTGGCCGCACTCGAGCTCGGCTCCCTCGGCATCACCGTCAACGCCGTCGCCCCCGGGGAGATCGCGACGCCGATGAACGACGCCGAGGACGTGGACCCCGTCACGATCGACCGCCCCGGCATCCCCCTCGGCCGCCCCGGCGACGCCCGCGAGATCGCGGCGGTGGTCGCCTTCCTGGCCTCTCCCGCCGCCTCCTACATCACCGGATCCTCGTACGTCGTGGACGGCGGGATGCTGCAGATGGGGCCGCAGGCCGGCTCCCACCTCCGGCAGGACGACTGGCGCGAGGCCTGAGCCGCCGACCACGGCGCCCGCCCGCCGGGTACTCTCGAAGAGGTGCTCCGGCGGGCGGGGCGCCTGCTCCGGGATGTAGGTGACGCACGTGTGGTTCCGGCGTCGACGCAGGTTCAAGATGGAGCCGTACGACCCCGATGAGAACCCGTCGCGCGAGCCCGCCTCCGTCGAGGAGGCCGCCGAGGAGGGCCTGATGCTCGCGCAGTACGCGAGCCGGATGGCCGTGAAGAACCGTGTGCTGATGGACGGCCTCGGTGCTGACGTCCCCTTCGACTCGGGCCGCTACTCCGTCGTCGCCGCGGAGGAGCTCGAGAAGCTGGCGCGCGAGTCCGAGGCGGCCGCCGAGCGCCTGCGCGGCATCGCCGCCGACGTGACCTCGGTGGGCGGCCGCTCCGACCACGTGCACGACTACCGCTCGGCCGACGTCGACAACCTCGACCACCGCGAGCGGCTCTCGCTCCTGGTCGCCGACTCCCTCCACAGGCGGGCGCAGGACGAGGAGTACCTCGCGACGCTCGTCGACGACGCCCGTCAGGACGCGTGGCGCGAGCTCGCGCAGTCGATCGAGGAGACCCTCGACCGCACCTCGCGGATCGATCCGGACGACGAGGAGTACCGCCGCGACCGCTCGGTGCGGATGGCGCTCGTGGTCGTCGACGACCTGGTCAAGCTGGCGGAGGAGCGCGGCGTCAGCCTCGAGGACTGACGGGCTCGTCGGGGGACGCCGGGACCGGGCTCAGGCCCAGCCGGCGCGGAACGACTCGGTCGCCTCGGCGGAGCGCTCCCGGACCGACTCCAGCAGCTCCTCCATGGTGGAGCTGCGGAGGAACGCGAGGCGGTCGAGCTCGGTGACCGGTGCGACGCCGGCGAGCTGCCAGGCGTGCGCGGCCGGATCCTCGGCGAGCTCGACGACCGCGCCGTAGCGCTGCTCGACGAACTCGCTCGCGACCGCCAGTGCCGTGCGGACCGCCGACTCCGCCGCAGCCAGCGCGGGGGCGTGCTTCTCGTCCCACTCCAGATCGGGCAGCAGGCGGACCTCGGCGCGCGGGTACGGGTCGTCCTCGTACCAGCGGACGACCTCGAAGCGCTCCTCGCCCACGGAGTCGAGCGTGACGAACGACTCCGCCCCGTCGATGTTCAGGATGCGCGCGCGGGCGCCGACCGCGAACCGCTGGTCGCCGCCGCCCACCTCCTGGCCGCGCTCGATGAGCACGACGCCGAACGCGAGGGTCTCGTCCTCGAGGACGTCGCCGAGCATCCGCAGGTACCGCGGCTCGAACAGCCGGAGCGGGAGCGGCATGTGCGGCAGGAGCACGGAGCCGAGCGGGAACATCGGAAGATCAGGCACGGGTTCAGGCAATCACGTCGAGCGGAGAGCGGCCAGTACGGGCGCGGCGCGTCGGGACGTGCTAGCGCATCGCGCCACCGTGTCGTCCGCTCGCGGATGCTCGCCACGCCCCGGACGATCTCCGACGGCCCGGACCCACCCGCGAGGCGCCCACTCAGACTGGGAGCATGGATCTCGCTGACCTCCGCGCCGTCGTCCGCGCGGACCTGGCCGCCAAGGGCCACGCCTCCGACCGGCTCACCGTCCTCGTCCTCCGACTCGGGCAGTACTCGAGCTCTCGGAGGACCCGGCTCCCCCTCCACCTCGTCTACCGCCTGGTCGATCTCGTCTGGACCCGCATGATCGTCGGAGCCGAGCTGCCGCCGGCCGCTCAGGTCGGGCCCGGCCTGCGGCTCCCCCACTGGGGCCGCGGCGTGATCCTGCACCCGCGCACGGTCATCGGGAGGAACGCGTTCATCTACCACGGCGTCACCATCGGCGAGTCGAAGGGTCGGACGCCCGTCATCGGCGACGACGTCTACATCGGCGCCCGCGCGACGATCGTCGGGGACGTGACCGTCGGCGACCGTGTGCGGGTCGGAGCCGGCGCCGTCGTTGTCCGCGACGTCGCATCCGACTCGTCCGCGGTCGGCGTGCCGGCGAGGACCGCGTCGGCGCCGTCCTGAGGCACGGCCCGTCGGCCTGACGGGGCCGGACCGTCCGCTCCGACGAGAACGACATCAGGTGGAGGCCCGACCCGGCGCTGGAGAGGAGGAACCACCGCGGGTGGAGCGGAGTAGGGCGTACGGGACTTGAACCCGTGACCGACGGATTATGAGTCCGCTGCTCTGACCGGCTGAGCTAACGCCCCGCGGCGGCCGTCCGAGCGGCCGTCAGGTGGCGGCGGGTGCGGACGCTGCGTCGGAGGCCGGATCGGCCACCGGCTCCCCACGATACAGGCTCTCGAAGGTGCTGATCGTGCGGTTGATGTCGTGCGCGGCGACGATTTGGAGGGAGGCGCGCTTCATCGCCTCGAGGTCCTCCTGGTCGGCCGTGAGCACGGCGGTGAGGCGGTCGGCGAGGGCCTCGGCGCTGCCCGGCGCGAAGAGGTAGCCGTTCTCGCCGTCGTGGACGAGGTGCGGGAGGGCCATCGCGTCGGCGGCGACGACGGGGAGGGCCGAGGCCATCGCCTCCATCGTCGCGATGCTCTGCAGCTCGGCGATGGACGGCATGGCGAACACGGTGGCGCGCGTGTACGCCTCCTTGAGCTCGGCGTCCGAGACGTAGCCGGTGAAGCGCACGCGGTCGGCGATGCCGAGGGTCGCGGCGAGCTGCTGGAGGTTGCGCATCTGGTCGCCGCCGCCGACGATCTCGAGCTTCGCGTCGAGCGCCGGATCGAGCAGGGCGACGGCGCGGAGCAGGACGTCGATGTGCTTCTCGCCGGTCACGCGGCCGACGAAGAGGATCGAGTCGCCGGCGCGCGCCGTGAAGTCGGGCGTGTAGTTGTCGGCGTCGATGCCGCAGGAGATCGCGTGGACGCCCCGGAGGCCCGTGTACTTCTCGAGGAACTGCGCGGCCTTGCGGGTCGGCGTGGTGACCGCCTCCGCCCGGCCGAAGGTGCGGCGCGCGGCCCGCCACGCCATCGCCACGGCCTTGGCCTGCACGGCCTTCGGCAGGAGGGTGAACTCGAGCATGTTCTCGGGCATGAAGTGGTTCGTGCCGACGATGCGGATGCCGCGCTTGGCCGCCTCGATCCCGAGGCCGCGGCCGACGATGATGTGCGACTGGAAGTGCACGACGTCGGGCTTCACCTCGTCGAGGATGCGCGCGCTGTTCTGCCGGATGCGCCACGGCATCGCGAAGCGCAGCCAGTCGTGCGGGTACCAGCGCCAGCTGTAGAGCCGGTGCACGATGATCCGTTGGCCCTCGTGCGTCTCGACCCGGGTGCCGCTCCAGCCGTCGGCCGAGGGGGCGACGACGTGGACCTCGTGGCCGCGCTGCGCGAGACCGGCGGCGAGGCGCTCGGCGAACTTCGCGGCTCCGTTCACGTCGGGAGCGAAGGTGTCGCAGCCGATCACGACCGTCAGCGGTCGGGAGTCGGGCGATCCCGGTCGGGACGCGTCGCGGGGATCTGACACGGGAGGTCCTATCGGTGTCGTGCCGCTCGGGGAGAGAAGGGAGCGATCGGCGGAGGTCGGTCGGTTTCGTGGCTCTCGGCGCGGACCCATTGTAGGCAGAGGAGTCCTCACCACTCGGGATCCCGCGCCGTCAGCGCGCCTGCGGGTGGTGCTTGGCGAGGAGGAAGACGCCGTAGATGGCGACGGCACCGGCCGCGATGAAGAGCGGGATCGCCCACGGGGCCGCGTACTGCGCCTCTCCGAGCACGACGATGCCGATCGCGACGGCGACCAGCGGGTCGATGACGGTGAGGCCCGCCACGACGAGGTCCGGCGGGCCGGAGGAGTAGGCGTTCTGAACGAAGTACCCGCCGAGCGCGGTCGCGGCCAGGAGCGCCACGATGCAGACCACCGTCAGCGGGTCGAACTCGCCGTACTTGATGCGGTTGAGCACGACCTTCGCGAGAGTCGCGACGAAGCCGTAGACCACTCCGGCGCCCACGATGTAGAAGATCGCCTTCGCTCCGCGGCGGAAGACGCGGAAGGCGACGACGAAGACCGTGAGCACCACGGCGAGGATCACGAGGATCGTGATGAGCTCGGGCGTCTGGATGGACTTGTCGACCGCGTTGAACGCCGCTACGAGGACGAACGTGCCGACGCCTCCGACGCAGAGCACGATCGCCCGGATCGACGCCGCGTTCAGGCGCACCCGGCTGACCCGCGCGTTGACGACCGCGGTGATCACGAGCGCCACCGCTCCGAGCGGCTGCACCACGATGAGCGGGGAGAAGCCGAGGCTCGTCAGCTGGAAGACGATCGCGAGACCCAGGAGCAGGGTGCCGATCACCCACGAGGGGCGCGAGAGCAGCGCGACCAGCTGGCCGCCGCTGAGCCCGGAGGAGCCGGAGCGCTTCGAGAACCGCTCCACCTTCGCCACTCCCCGGTGCTGGAACTGCGCGCCGAGGGAGAGGAACACCGCGCCCACGAGAGCGATCGGGATGCCGATGAACTTCGCCGGGTCGTTGAGGAGTTCGGCGAGATCGGCGGGCATGGGTCGACCCTACCCAGAACGCCTCCGGGAGTCCTCCGACGCACGGGTGAGGGGCTGAGCCCAGCGGATGATCCTCGCGGACCCGGTCGGCGGCCCCGCGGTACCCTGTCCACCATGGCCGTCCTCCCCATCCGCATCGCCGGCGACCCCGTCCTGCACTCCCCCGCCGCCCCCGTCACCGAGTTCGACGATGCGCTGCGCACCCTCGTCGCCGACATGTTCGAGACGATGGACACCGCCCCCGGAGTCGGCCTCGCCGGCCCGCAGGTCGGCGTCCCGCTGCGCCTGTTCGTCTACGACTACGCCGACGACGACGGCACCCCCCGCCGCGGCGTCGCGATCAACCCCGAGCTGTTCGTCACGCCGACCCCGCTCGGCGAGGCGGACGAGGACACGGAGTCGGAGGGGTGCCTCTCCTTCCCCGGCGAGCGCTTCCCGCTCCGCCGCTCCGAGCGCGCGATCCTCCGCGCGGTCGACCTCGAGCAGGAGCCGTTCGAGATCGTCGCGGACGGCTGGTTCGCCCGCGTGTTCCAGCACGAGTTCGACCACCTCGACGGCGTGCTCTACATCGACCGCCTCGAGCACGACTACCACAAGCCGGTCGCGAAGATCACCCGGAAGCGCGGCTGGGGCGGCCCCGGCGTCTCGTGGCTGCCCGGCGTGGAGCGCCTCGAGGACTGACTCAGGCCAGGTCGACCCCGTGCACGCCGTTGTGGTGGCGGATCGCGGGGAACGAGGCGGTGACGCTCCGGCCGACGCCGGGCGTCCGCTTCTCGGTCACGTCACCGCCGAAGAGGGCGGCCCGCTCGCGCAGCTCGGCGAGCGCGGGGCTGTCGATGCGCTCGGTGAGCGAGCGCAGATCCGCCTCGAGAGCGCTGGCGTCCTGCTCCGCAGCGCCGTGCTGCTCGCGGTCGTCGTCGACCTCCACCCGGAGGCCGGTGGTCGTCCATCGGGAGCTGATGCGGACCTCGGTCCCCGCGCCGCCGGTCTCCAGCGCCGAGTCGAAGGCGTACTCGAGCACCCGGAGCACGGCCACCTCGGCGCCGTCCTGCAGCGGGAACGGCTCGCCGAACGACTCCTCGCGGACGCTCAGGCCTCGCTCGCGGGCGCCCTCGATCAGGGGGACGGAGCCGCCGGTGCGCGGCAGCTCCCCCGGATCGACGGAGGCGACGGTCGCGATGCGGCGCAGCTGCGCCAGCGAGGCCTCGGCCGCCCGCACGGCACGCTGCGCCGACCGCGCGGCTGCGGCGGGGTCGCGGTCGATCGTGAGACGGACGCTCTCGGCCTCCTCGACGACGTGCGCGGCGCTGCGGACCGCGAGCTGCTCGAGCTCGCCGACGATGCGGAGCCTCGCCTCCTGCTCGCCGACCGCCAGCTCGAGGCGGACGACGCGCGCCGCCTCCTCCGCACGGCTCTCGGCGGCACGGCGCTCGGCGCCGACGGCGCGGCGCCACAGCACGACGACCGCGACCAGGGCGATCAGGGCGAGGACGAGGACGACTTCGAGCACGACGGCCTCCGGGGGGACGGGACGGGTTCGGCACAGGAGCGCCGGAGAGAGATCGTACCCGCGCCGCGGACAGCGGACCTGAGGCCGCGGAGGGGGTTGCGGAGCCGTACTCAGCCGTCGGAGCGCACGGAGCGGGTGACGGTGAAGCGGCGGTCGCGCGCCACCACCGTGGTCGGCCCGACCGCGCGGCGCAGCTCGGCCGGATGCGCGAGGTGGGAGTTGAAGACCGTCCACAGCACGCCTCCGGGGCGCAGCACGCGGCCGGCCGCGCGCAGCATGCGCCGGGCGACGAGGTCGGTGACGGCTCCGTCGGAGTGGAACGGCGGATTGCAGAGCACGACGTCGACGGAGGACGCCTCCAGAGTCGAGGCGTTGTCGTCGCGGAGGACGCGGACGGCCAGCCCATTGGCCGCCGCAGTCGCCCGGGCGGACTCGACCGCGGCACGCGAGGTGTCCGTCGCGGTCACGGCGAGGTCGGGGCGGGCCCGGGCCACCACGGCGGCGAGCACGCCGGTTCCGCAGCCGAGGTCGAGTGCGGTGCCCGCGGGGAGGGAGTCGAGATCGAGGGCGGCGAGGAGGGCGCGGGTGCCGAGGTCCAGTCGTGCACCTGCGAAGGCTCCCGGCAGTGCGACGACCTCGAGGTCGAGCTCGTCCAGACGGCGCCGCTCGGGCCCTGGCGCGGGCGGCTGGTTGGGGAGCGCGCCGCTCGCGAGCAGGGCGCGCGACTTCTGCCGGGCGAGGGAGACGTCGATCCGCTCGTAGCGCACGGCGAGCACGTCGTTCATCGTGCGGGTCATGTGCTTGATGCGGCCGGCGCCGATCAGGGTCGCCGCCGGGTTCGCGAGTGCGGTCCCGGCCGCGACGGCGGCCAGCGCGTCGAGCGAGCGCGGCAGGCGCAGGAGCACCGCGTCGGCGTCGCGGACGGCCTCCGCGACGGAGTCGACGATCTCGATCGGCGCGAGATCGACGCCCGACCCCCGCACCGTCTCGAGGTTCTGCGCGAGAGCGCGCTCGGCGGTGATCGAGTCCTGCACGACGCGCACGGCACGGCCGTCGGCGGCGAGGCCGAGGCTCAGTGCCCCGTAGGCGTCCCCGATCACGGCGAGGCGGCCGCGATCGGCGGCGAGGTCGAGCAGCAGACGGTCACTGGCGTCGACGGCGACGAGATCCGGCGCCTCGACGTCGGGGCGGCGGCGCAGGAGAGCGAGCACGTCCTCGCGCATCGCCCCTCCGATCGTCGGTCCGAGCGGGTGGGCCCTCGAGGGCGACCGCTCGCGGGCACGAAAAAAGGGCCCGAGAGTGGAGTCCCGGACCCTTCGCTCCCCGACTTGGACTCGAACCAAGAACCTACCGGTTAACAGCCGATTGCTCTGCCAATTGAGCTATCGAGGATCATCCGACCGCCCGGAGGCGATCAGCGCGGTACTACTTTAGCAAACTCTCCGCGAACGCAAAATCGGGCGCGCACTCAGTAGCCGGAGCCCGGGTCGACGCGGCCGACGAACGGCCCGCCGGCGGCACAGGCGGCCACGTTGGCGCGCACGCGCTCGGCCAGGAGCGGCGCGGTGATCTCGGGGGTGTCCGCGCTGTGGGGCGTGATCAGGCACCGGGGCTCGCTCCAGAGCGGATGCCCGTCCGGCAGCGGCTCGGGGTCCGTCACGTCGAGCGCGGCGCCCGCGAGACGGCCTTCGGCGAGGGCCGCGACGAGCGCGTCCGTGTCGACGAGGCTCCCCCGGGCGACGTTGACGAGCACGGCGTGGGCGGGGAGCCGCGCGAGCAGACCCGCGTCGACCATCCGCTCCGTGCCCGCGGTGGCGGCGGCGGCAAGGACCAGCACGTCGGCGTCCGCCGCGGCCTCGGCGAGCCGCGACGCCGGCAGGGTGCGGGCGGCGCCCTCCACCGGCTCGTCTCCGCGGCGGACGATCGTCACCCGGCAGTCGAAGACGGCGAGCAGCCGCAGGAGCTCGCGAGCGATCCCTCCTGCTCCGACGATCACCACGGAGGCGCGGTGCAGCGTGACCGCCTTCTTCGGCCCCCACGACGCGGCGCGCGCCCGCTCCGGCAGCGAGCGCAGGAGGGCGAGCACCAGCGCGAGCGCGTGCTCGGCCACCGGCTCCGCGTAGGCGCCCTTGGCGCTGGTCCAGACGACGTCCGCGCGGGACGCGGCGAGCACGGGCGCGAAGACGTCGACGCCGGCCCAGGGCAGCTGCACCCAGCGGATCGACGGGTGCTCCTCCAGCACAGCGGCCAGCTCGTCCGTGCGGCCGTAGGACAGCCAGAGCAGCGCGTCCGGACTCCCGTCGAGTCCGACGACCACTCCACCGCCCGACTCGACCGCCTCGGCGAACACCGGCTTCGGCCGCGGGAGCACCGCGACGCGCGGGACGGTCACTGGTCGGCCGCCTCGACGCGCTGCGCTCGGGAGGCGTCGAAGCGCTCGTACTCGGCGAAGGCCGCTCCGAGCTCGCGCACGTAGGGGTGCCGGGCCTCGATCAGAACCTCCAGCAGCGGCCCGTACGCGACGACCTCGCCGCCGACGAGCACGGCGATCCGGTCGGTCGCCCGGCTCAGCACGTCGATGTCGTGGCTGACCACGACGGCCGCGAATCCCTCCCGGCGCCGCAGGTCGGCGAGGAGGTCGACGATCGACTCGCGCACCGTCGCGTCGATGCCCGAGGTCGGCTCGTCGGCGATCAGCACCTTCGGCCCGAGCACGAGCGAGCGGGCCACGGCCACGCGCTGGCGCTGGCCGCTGGAGAGCTCGTAGGGGTAGCGGTCGAGCAGGAACAGCGGCAGGTGCACGGAGTCGAGCAGCGTCGCCACCCGCACCGCCGCGGCCTTCGGGTCGTAGTGGCGGTCGCGGAGGAAGATCGGCTCGGCGATCAGCTCCGAGACGGTCAGCTCGGGGCGGAGGGCCGCTCCGGCGTCCTGCGCGAGATGCGCGACGTCGACGGTGAAGCGCTTGAGCTCGCGGGCGGGGAGCGAGCGGAGGCGGTGCCCCGCGACCGTCGCGTCCCCTCCGATGATCACCGGGCGCGTGCGGCCTCCGTCGTGCCCCAGGCCGTCGCCGCCGAGCACGCGCGCGAGCGTGGACTTGCCCGAGCCGCTGCCGCCGAGGATCCCGAGCACCTCCCCCGGCTCCACGCGGAGGCTCACTCCCCGCAGCGCCGTCCACCGGCGGCTGATGCCGCGCGGCGGGTACTCGACGCTGAGGTCGTCGACGACGATGGGGGCCTGATCCTCGGCGGTCCGGCTCACGCCCGGCGCTCCGCCTCGACGATGCTGCGCAGGAGCTCGCGCCTCGAGGCCTGCTCGACCGGGTCGGGCACGGGCAGAGAGGCGAGCAGGCGCTGCGTGTAGGGGTGCTTCGGCGCGGCGAGCACCTCGGCCCCCGTCCCCTCCTCGACCAGCTCGCCGCGGTAGAGCACCGCGATGCGGTCGGCGAGCAGGTCGACCACGGCGAGGTCGTGGCTGATGAACAGGGAGGCGAAGCCGAACTCGCGCTGCAGCTCGGCGAACAGCTCGAGCACGCGGGCCTGCACCGACACGTCGAGCGCCGAGGTGGGCTCGTCGGCGATCAGCAGCTTCGGCTCGAGGGCCAGGGCCCGGGCGAGGCTGGCGCGCTGGCGCTGGCCGCCGGAGAGCTCGTGCGGGTAGCGGTCGCCGTAGGAGCGGGGCAGCTGCACCGCCTCCAGGAGCTCGTCGACGCGCGAGCGCGCCCCGGCGGCGTCGCCGGCCCGTCCGTGCACGATCAGCGGCTCGGCCACGCACTCCGCGATGGTGAGCAGCGGGTTGAAGCTCGACGCCGGGTCCTGGAACACGAAGCCGATGTCGCCGCGGACCGGCCGGAAGGCGCGCTCGCGGATGCCGCGCATCTCCTTGCCGAGGACCTTCAGCGACCCGCCGGTCACCGGCGTCAGGCCCGCGATGGCACGCCCGATGGTGGTCTTGCCCGAGCCGCTCTCGCCGACGAGGCCGAGCACCTCGCCCGCGCGGATGCGCAGCGAGACGCCGTCGACCGCGACGAAGCCGGGACGGCCGAGCCGGCCGGGGTACTGGATCCGCAGGCCCTCGGCGGCGACGAGCGTCTCGGCCTCGGGGGCCTCGGCGCGCTCGACGGCGCGGACGCGGGCGCGCTCGACGCCCTGGCCCACGTGCGGGACGGCGGCGAGGAGCTTCCTCGTGTACTCGGCCTTCGGCGCCGAGAACAGCTCGGAGACCGTCGCCTCCTCGACCAGCTCGCCCTGGTACATCACGGCGACGCGGTCGGCCAGATCGGCGACGACGCCCATGTTGTGGGTGATCAGCACGATCGAGGTGCCGAACTCGTCGCGGCACCGGCGGAGCAGGTCGAGGATCTCGGCCTGCACGGTCACGTCGAGCGCGGTGGTCGGCTCGTCCGCGACGATCAGGCCGGGATCCAGGACCAGGGCCATCGCGATGACGACGCGCTGCTTCTGGCCGCCCGAGAACTGGTGCGGGTAGTAGTCGACCCGCTTCTCCGGCTCCGGGATGCCGACGGTGCGGAGGACGTCGATCGCGCGCTTGCGCGCCTCCTTCTTCGAGACGGAGCCGTGGGCGCGCAGTCCCTCCGCGATCTGCCAGCCCACCGTGAAGACCGGGTTGAGTGCGGTGCCCGGCTCCTGGAAGACCATGGCGACGTCGGTGCCGCGCAGCTCCCGGAGGCGGGCCTTCGGCACGGAGACGACGTCGGTCGCCGCGCTGCCGTCCTTCTTCGAGAGCAGGACCACTCCGGAGGCGGTGGCCGTCTCGGGCAGGAGGCCGAGGATGGTCTTCGCGGTCACGGTCTTGCCGCTGCCGGACTCGCCGACGATCGCCAGGACCTCGCCGCGCTCGACGCGCAGGCTCACCCCGGCGACGGCGCGGACGGCGCCGCGGTCGCTCGCGAAGGCGACCTCGAGGTCGGTGATGTCCACGATCGGACGCGCTGAGGCGTCCCGGACGATGCGCTGGTCGCTCATCGCGTCTCCTCCACTCCGGCGACGGGGTCGTGCCCCGGCGTCTCCAGGCCGTCGGCGGCGAGGACGCCGCCCGGCACGACGGACGTCGCGGCGACGTCGCCGGCACCGGCGGCCACCGCGCGCCGACCGCGCAGGCGCGGGTCGGCGAGGTCGTTCAGGCTCTCGCCCACGAGGGTGATGCCCAGCACCACGAGCACGATCGCCAGGCCCGGGAAGACCGAGGTCCACCAGATGCCGCTCGTGACGTCCGACAGCGCCTTGTTGAGGTCGTAGCCCCACTCCGCGGCCGACGTCGGCTCGATGCCGAAGCCGAGGAAGCCCAGGCCGGCGAGGGTCAGGATCGCCTCGGAGGAGTTCAGTGTGAAGATCAGCGGCAGCGTGCGCGTCGCGTTCCGCAGGACGTGGCGGAACATGATCCGCGGCGTCGACGCTCCGATGACCTTCGCCGACTCGACGAAGGCGTCGCCCTTGATCCGCACTGTCTCGGCCCGGATCACGCGGAAGTACTGCGGGATGTAGACCACGGTGATCGAGACCGCCGCGGCGAAGATGCCGGCCCAGAGGTTCGACTGCCCGCCGGAGATGACGATCGACATCACGATCGCCAGCAGCAGGGTCGGGAACGCGTAGATCGCGTCGCAGATCACGACGAGCACGCGGTCGAGCCAGCCGCCGAGGTAGCCGGAGACGAGGCCGAGGAAGACGCCGAGGAAGATCGACAGGACCACGGCGACGACGATCACGAGGAACGCGGTCTGCGCTCCCCAGATCACTCGCGAGAGGACGTCGTAGCCGCCGACGGTGGTGCCGAGCAGATGCTCCGCGCTCGGCGGCTCCTGCGCGCCGAACGACTCGCCGCCCGAGCGCAGCTGCGAGTATCCGTAGGGCGCGATGAGGGGCGCGAACAGGGCCACCAGCAGGAACGCGCCGGTGATGATCAGGCCGGTGACGAGCATCCCCCGCTGGAGGCCGACGCTCTGCCGGAGCTGGTGGACGACCGGCAGACGGTCGACGAGACGGCGGCGCGGACGCGCCGGGGAGGTGGTGCTCATGCTCAGTACCTCACTCGCGGGTCGATGAGCGCCGCGATGACGTCGACGATGAAGTTGGTCAGCGCCACGATGACGGCGAGCAGGGCGACGATGCCCTGCACGGCCACGAAGTCGCGGGCCTGGAGGTACTCGGCGAGCTGGAAGCCGAGGCCCTTCCACTCGAAGGTGGTCTCGGTGAGGACGGCGCCGCCGAGCAGCAGGGCGATCTGCAGGCCGATCACGGTGATGATCGGGATGAGCGCCGGCCGGTAGGCGTGGGTGCGGACGAGCCGGAACTCGCTGACGCCGCGCGAGCGCGCCGCGTCCACGTAATCGGTGCCGAGCGTGCCGATCACGTTGGTGCGCACCAGGCGCAGGAAGATGCCCGCGGTGAGCAGGCCCAGTGCGACGGCGGGGAGCACCGCGTGAGAGAGCACGTCCGAGATCGCGGCCGGGTCGCCGGTCTGGATCGCGTCGATCAGGTAGATGCCGGTCTTGTTCTCGAGGAACTGGAGCGAGAGCTCGGTGCTCGTCGAGGCGCGCCCGGCGACGGGGAACCACTTCAGCCAGACGGAGAACACCAGCTTCAGCAGCAGGCCCGCGAAGAACACCGGAGTCGCGTAGCAGAGGATCGCGAAGATGCGCAGCACCGCGTCGGGGGTGCGGTCGCGGTGGTAGGCGGCGAGCATCCCGAGCGGGATGCCGACCAGGAACGCCACGATCAGGGCGTAGAAGGCGAGCTCGACCGTCGCGGCGCCGTAGGTGAGGAGCACCTCGGTCACGGGGCGGTTGTCGCTCAGAGTGGTGCCGAAGTCGCCGGTCAGCAGCTTGCCGAGGTACTCGAGGTACTGCACGATCAGCGGCCGGTCGTAGCCGGCGGCGGCCACACGCTCGGCGAGCTGGTCCGCGGTCAGGCGGCCGCCGAGGGCCGCCGTGATCGGGTCGCCCGTGGAGCGCATGAGGAGGAACACCAGCGTCACGAGGATGAAGACGGTGGGGATGATGAGCAGGAAGCGGACGAGCAGGTAGCGCCCGAGTCCGCCCCCGGAGCCGCGCGGTCGCCGGGTGGGCGCCGTCGCCGCAGCCGTCGTGGCTGTCGTCACGTGATGCCTTTCGTGGAGAACGGCCGGCGCCTCCTGTCGGGGAGGCGCCGGCCGCGAGGGGGTGGATCAGCCCTTGCTGAGTGCCGCGTAGCGGAACTTGAACGAGGCGTCGAGGGTGTCCTCGGCTCCGCTCACGGTGCTGCCGACGACCGCGACCTGCGAGCCCTGCAGGTAGGGGACGGTCGAGAGCTGCGCCGCGACCTTCTCCTGGATCTGCTCGATCAGCGCGGTGCGCGCGTCGGCGTCGGTGGTCGAGACCTGCTGCGCGATCAGGCTCTGCACCTCGGCGTCGTCGAAGTGGTTCGCGAGGAAGTTCTCCTTGATGAAGAACGGCGAGAGGTAGTTGTCGGCGTCGGAGTAGTCGGGGAACCAGCCGAGCTGGTACGCCGGGTAGACGTCGCTCGAGCGGTCCTTCGAGTACTGCACCCACTCCGTGGTCTGCAGGTTCACGGTGAAGAGGCCGGTCGACTCCAGCTGGTCCTTGATCAGCGCGTACTCGTCGCCCGAGGACGGACCGTAGTGGTCGTTCGAGTACTGCAGGTTCAGGGTGACCGGAGCGGTGACGCCGGCGGCCTCGAGGGTCGCCTTCGCCTTGTCGGCGTCGGGCGCGCCGTTGCCGTCGCCGTAGAGCGACTTGAGCGGCTCGACCGCGCCGGTCAGGCCGGCGGGGACGTAGGAGTAGAGGGGGGTGTAGGTGCCCTTGTAGACCTGGTCGGCGATCTCGTCGCGGTCGATCAGGTCGGCGACGGCCTGGCGCACGGCGAGGGCCTTGGCGCTGTCGGCCTCACCGGTCGTCGCGCCGAAGGGCTGGGTGTCGAAGTTGAAGACGATGTAGCGGATCTCGCCGCCGGGGCCGTCCACGACCTTGACCGTGTCGTTGCCGCGGAGGTCGTCGATGTCCGTCGCCGAGAGGCTGCGGAACGCGACGTCGATGTTCCCCTCCTGGATGTCCAGCTTGAGGTTGGACGAGTCCGCGTAGTACTTGACGTTGACGGTGTCCGTCTTCGCCTCGCCGAGAACGCCCTGGTAGTCCGGGTAGGCCTTGTACTGGATGAGGTTGTTCACGTCGTAGTTCGCGATCGTGTACTGGCCGGCGAAGGCGTCGCCCGAGACGATGTCGGCGTCCGCGGTCAGCTCGTCGGCCGAGAAGACCTCCTCGTCCACGATCGGGCCGGCGGGGCTCGAGAGGATCTGCGGGAAGGTCTGGTCGTTCTCGGACTTCAGCGTGAAGACCACGGTCGTGTCGTCCGGAGCCGCGACGCTGTCGAGGTTCGCCAGGAGCGAGGAGGGGCCGTTCTCGGCCGCGATGCCGACCTGGCGGTCGAAGGAGAACTTCACGTCGGAGGAGGTGAGGTCGTGGCCGTTGGCCCACTTCAGTCCCTCCTTCAGCTTCACGGTGTACTCCGTGGGAGCGGTGAACTCCGCCGACTCGGCGATGTCGGGCTCGACGTCCGGGCTGCCGTAGGGGGTGTTCATCAGGAACGGGAACACCTGGTTCATCACGGCGAACGAGCCGTTGTCGTAGGAGCCCGCGGGGTCGAGCGTCGTGATCTTGTCGGTGGTGCCGATGGTCAGGGCCCCTCCGGCGCTGCCGCCGGACGAGTCGTTCCCGCCGGCGGCGCAGCCCGTCAGCACGAGCGCGACCGCGGCGAAGCCTGCGGCGGCGGCCAGTGCACGGGTGCCGCGAGTGGATGCGGAATTCATCTCCGTCTGCCTCTTCCTGTCAAGGATGGGATGCGGGCGCGCTCCGGGCGCGCGGACTCTCGGCACACAGATCTCCTGTGGGCTGTGGCGTCACGACACTGGACGCCCGCATTGCTGTTCCTCATAGGTAACACAGTTGGAAGCGCTCTCCGAACCGGCACAGGCGTGCGGCCGATTTCTTCACACGACCGCAACACGCTCACTCCGAGCGCAGCGCCCGCTTCTCGCGCTCGAGCTCGACCAGTCGCACCTGCACCGCGCGCGCCATCACCGGATCGGCGGACGCGCGCTGGAGCGCCCCGCGCAGCTCGGCGATCTCGCGGAGCAGGTCGCGCTCGATGAGCGAGATCGCCACGTCGCGGGAGTAGCGGGCGAGCCCCTCCTCGTCGGCGGCCGGGATCGGCGCCACCGCGAGCTGGCGCACCAGCGAGGCGAAGGGGCCGGGGACGTCGTCGGCGACGTGCTCGACCCAGTCGCGGTCCTCCGCCCGCTCGAGGTTCGCGACCACGGCGTCGCGGACCACGCGGAGGGTCTCGTTGGTGACCGCCGCGTGCGCCGCCCTGGCCAGGAGCTCCGGACCCATCGCCTGGGGCAGCTGGAGCATCGCCATCAGCGCCTCGCGCTCGATGCGCGTGACGACGTCGACGGGGAGGTCGGCGATGCGCGCGCCGAGGGGCGCCTCGGCCGCGGACGATTCGCCGCCGCCCCGCCCGCCCTGCTGGTCGCGGCCCTCGGGTCCGGAGGAGCGGGGCCGGGATCCGGCGGAGCGCACGGCGGAGTTGACCTCGGCCATGTCCAGGCCGAGCATCCGGGCGAGCTCGCGGGAGTAGCCGGGCCGCAGCGCCGGGTCGCGGATCTCGGCGACGACCGGGGCGGCCGCGCGCAGGGCCGCGATCCGGCCCTCGACCGTCTCGAGGTCGTAGCGGTCCAGCAGCTGCCGGATCACGAACTCGAACATCGGCTTCTTGTCGTCGATGAGGCGGCGGACGGCGTCGTCTCCGCGGTTCAGGCGGAGGTCGCAGGGGTCCAGGCCCTCGGGCGCGACGGCGACGAAGGTCTGCGCGGCGAAGCGGTGCTCCTCCTGGAACGCGCGCATCGCCGCCTTCTGGCCCGCCGCGTCGGGGTCGAAGGTGAAGACGACCTCGCCGACGCCGCTGTCGTCGCCCAGCACCCGGCGCAGCACCTTGATGTGGTCGACGCCGAAGGAGGTGCCGCAGGTGGCGACCGCGGTGGTGACGCCGGCGAGGTGGCAGGCCATGACGTCCGTGTAGCCCTCGACGACGACCACCCGGTGCCCGCGGGAGATGTCCCGCTTGGCGAGGTTGAGCCCGTAGAGCACCTGGGACTTGTGGTAGACGGGCGTCTCGGGGGTGTTGAGGTACTTGGGGCCCTTGTCCTCCTCGAGGAGGCGGCGGGCGCCGAAGCCGACGGTCTGGCCGGTCACGTCGCGGATCGGCCAGACGAGGCGGCCGCGGAAGCGGTCGTAGACGCCGCCGCGGTTGTTGCTGCTGACCAGGCCGGCCGTGGTCAGCTCCTCCTCCGAGAAGCCGCGGCGCTTGAGCGCGGTCGTGAGCCCGTCCCAGCCGTCGGGTGCGAAGCCGACGCCGAAGCGGTCGGCGGCGGCGCGGTCGAAGCCCCGCTCGCCGAGGAAGCGCCGGCCGACGTCGGCGCCCGGGGTCGCGAGCTGCTCGCGGAAGTACTCCTCCGCGGCGTCGTTCGCGGCGAGGAGGCGCGCTCGCCCGCCGGTCTCGGGCGCGCGGCCGTCGCCGTCCTCGTACTGCAGCGGGAAGCCGATGCGCCCGGCGAGGCGCTCGACGGTCTCGCTGAACGAGCTGTGGTCCATCTTCATGACGAAGCTGTAGACGTCGCCCGACTCCTGGCAGCCGAAGCAGTGGTAGAAGCCGGCCTGCGGGCGGACGTGGAAGCTGGGGCTGCGCTCGTCGTGGAAGGGGCAGAGGCCCTTCAGCGAGCCGATGCCGGCCGACTTCAGCGTGACGTACTCGCCGATCACGTCGCCGATGTTCACCCGCGCCTTGACCTCCTCGACATCTGACTGTCGGATCCGAGGCATGGGGTCCATCGTATCGGCCGCCGGGGCCGCCGAGCCGGGGTGGGGAGAACTGCACCAGGGCGGCGCGGATCACCCCGAGACCTGTGATCCACCCGCACCCCGAGATGAGGGTCATCCCTGATCCGCACCGGCCCGCCGTCTCCGAGAATCGACCCATGCCCCCTGCCGCCTCCAGCCCGCCTCTCCTGCGTGCTCTGCTCGTCGCCCTGCTCGGCGGTCTCGTCCTGGGCGGGCTCACCAGCCTGCTGCAGGGCTCCCTCCCGCCGTCGGTGAGCTCGTTCGCCAACTCCTCCGGGGGCTGGTCCATGCTCGTGTTCGCGCTCGTGCGCCTCGGCGGCGCCCGACCGGCAGCGGGGGCCGCGCTCGGCCTGCTGAGCTTCTGGGCGCTGCTCGAGGGCTACGACCTGGTGACCGCGGCGCGCGGCTTCGGCTACTCGCCTCCCTTCACGGACGTCTTCTGGTTGCTCGCCGTCCCTGCCGGGCCGCTCCTGGGGGCCGCCGCCGCACTCACCCTCCACGGCTCGAGGACCTGGCGCGTCCTGGCTGTCGCGCCGCTCTCGGGCGTGCTGATCGGCGAGGGCGTCTGGGCGCTGGGCGCGGTCGCCGACACCACGAGTCCGGTGTACTGGTGGCTCCAGATCGTCCTGGGCGCGGGCTTCCTCGTCCTGGCCGTCGTGCAGAGGAGGCCGCGCGCACTCGTCTCGCTCGCGGCGCTCGGCGTCACCGCGGCGGCCGCTGTCGCCTTCTTCGTCGTCTACTCCGCGCTGTGAACCGTTCGAGAGGGTCGTCGCTGACCCTCCGCGCACTCGCGGGTTCCGCCCTCCTCCTGGCCCTCGCAGGGTGCACCACCACGGCGGACACCCCGGTCGCGCCGCCGTCGTCCGCCTCCGTGCCGTCGTCGGCGTCCTCCGCCACCCCTCCTCCGATCGACGTCTCCGCCGAGCTGGCCGTGCTCGAGAACGAGTTCGACGCCCGGATCGGCGTCAGCGCCGTCGACACCGGTTCGGGTCGCCGGGTCGATCACCGGGCCGACGAGCGCTTCGGCTTCGCCTCGAGCCTCAAAGCCCTCGCCGCGGCGGAGTTCCTGCGCACCGTCCCCGCCGCCGAGCGGGACGAGGTGGTCACCTGGACCGTGGCCGACGTCGAGGCGGCGGGCTACTCCCCCGTCACGGAGGAGAGCACCGCCGCCGGCCTGCCGCTGTCGCAGCTCGCCGAGGCGGCCGTCCGCCGGAGCGACAACACAGCGCTGAATCTCGTCCTCCGGCGCCTCGGCGGACCCTCCGCCCTCGACCGAGGACTGGAGGCTCTCGGCGACACCACCACCGAGGTGGTGAACGAGGAGCCCGCTCTGAACACGATCGATCCCGGCAGCATCGACGACACCACCACCCCGGCCGCATTCACGGCGGACCTCGTCGCGGTCGCCACAGGTGACGTGCTGTCCGCGGAGGACCGGGCACTCCTGCTCGACTGGATGAGCGGCAACGCGACCGGCGACACTCTCGTCCGGGCGGGCGCTCCGGCCGGCTGGAGCGTCGCGGACAAGTCCGGGGGCGCCGGCGGGATCCGCAACGACGTCGCCGTGGTGACGCCTCCCGGGCGGGACGCGGTCGTGCTGTCGATCCTCTCGGCGCGCAACGACCCCGAGGCGGACTACGACGACGCGCTGGTCGCCCGCGCCGCGGCCGTCGTGCTGGGAGCCCTGCGGTAGCGGCCGCCCGGGGTCAGCAGTGCCGGTTCACGTAGCCCGCTGCGCCACGGGGAACGACGTCGCGGTCGCGGAGGGTGACCGAGATGCTCCGGCCCTGCGCGGCGCAGGCCTCGGAGTAGGCGGACCGGCCGTTGTCGGTGTACTCGATCTCGTAGACCTGGCGCCCGTAGACGTCCGTGTACGCCGCGCACTCGTCGTAGACCTGGCACTCCTCGACGACGGCGAAGTCGAAGCCGACCGTCCTCTTCCCGGCAGCGGCGAGATCGGCTCCGTTCTTCTGGCCGATCGCCAGGCCGGAGCGGTGAGCGCGCGCCGTCAGGAGGGTGGCGAACGCCAGCGCCTGCGACTTCGTCAGCCTCCCGCCCGAGCGGGTGTAGCTGTCCAGATTGTCGGCCTCGACGGCGTCGAAGCCGTCCTCGGCGCAGCCGTCGATCCAGGCGCCGACGATCGCGAGCAGAGCGGTCCGCTTCGCGGCGGTCGAGACGTCGAAGAGGTACTCGTCCGGCCAGCCCGGATCGGCGAGGGGCTTCCCGTCCGCTCGCCTCACCAGGAGCTCGGGGTGCCGCTTCGCGAAGGCGGCGCTCTCGCCGGGCTGGGTCTGGAAGGCGTTCACGTAGCAGATGCTGTAGCGGCCGGCGGCGGGCGCGTCCGTGCGGTCGCGGTCGACGATGGTGACGCTCGACGCCGGAGCGTAGGCGCCTCCCAGCTGGTAGTCGAGGACGCCGTTCGCGGGAGGGAGCAGCGGTGCCGCCGAGGCCGCGGCGGGCTGGACCAGCAGCAGCCCCGCGACGACCGGGGCGAGGAGGCCGAGACGCGGCCGACGCAGTCTCATCCGGGAGCTCCCGGCGTGCGCCCTGCGGCTCGCACGCCCGTGGCCGCCGGCAGCGCGCCGAGTGCGAGCTCGCCGATGACCGCGATGCGGTCCGCCGGTGCTCCATCGCGGGCCTGCGTCGACATCCCGCTGAGCACGGCGACGACGAAGGCGGCGACGGATCCGGCGTCCGTCTCCGGCGGCACGTCGCCCTCCTCGATCCCGCGTTCGACCCGGGCAGCGACGAGCGCCTCCATCTCGCGGCGACGGGCCTCGAGCCGCGGCTCGCTCAGCACGAAGCAGCCGGCAGGAGTGCCGGGCGCGGAGTACCCCTCCGCACTGACGCGGACGACGGCGGCGACGGCCTCGCGCGCCGTCGGCCGGTGCGAGTACAGCATCGGCTTGCTCATCCCCGACCGTGCCGCGATGCGGTCGACCCGCGCTCCCGCCAGCCCGTGCGCCGCGAACTCCTCCGTCGCCGCCTCGAGGATCCGCTGCCGTGTCCGCTCCGCTCCCACGCCCTCACCGTACCCGCCGCCCCGCGCCCCTCCGCGCCTCGCGGTGCGGTGCCCTCCCCGCCCTCCGAGCCGACCGGCCGACCCGCACACCAGCACATCGCCTCAGACGACGCACCCGGCTCCCTGGAACCCACCACCCCGACAAGCCGACCGCGGTGACGCCTGGCGGTGACCGGCGTGCCCCGGCACCGCTGAACGGCCGATCCGCGTGCCAGCGGATCGCCCTAGGCGGACGCACCCCGCATTACGAAACGCACCACCCCGACAAGCCGACCGCGGTGACGCCCGGCGGTGACCGGCGTGCCCCCGGCACCGCCGAACGGCCGATCCGCGTGCCAGCGGATCGCCCTAGGCGGACGCACCCCGCTCCCTGGAACGCACCACCCCGCGAAGCCGACCGCGCCACGCCGGGCAGGGACCGGCGTGGAATCGAGCACCGCCGACCGCGCCGAGCCGGGCAGAGACCGGCGTGCCACCGGCACCGCCGAACGGCCGATCCGCGTGCCAGCGGATCGCCCTAGGCGGACGCACTCCGCTCCACGAACCGCACCACCCCGAGAAGCCGACCGCGCCACGCCGGGCGAGGACCGGCGTGCAATCGAGCACCGCCGAACGGACGATCCGCGTAACAGCGGATCGCCTCAGGCGGACGCACCCCGCTCCCTGGAGCGCACCACCTCGACAAGCCGACCGCGGTGACGCCGGGCAGGGACCGGCGTCACAGCTGAGCCGGGCGCCGCCCGGCTCAGCGCATCAGCACAGCCTCTCGAACCAGGCGAGGGCGCTCTGGTCGGTGAGGTTGGCGACCTGGTCGACGACGACGCGGCGGCGGGCGTCGTCGTCGGGGGCGGCGTGCCAGTCCTCGGCGAAGCCGGGCTCGAGGGATCCCGGGCCGCGGTCGAGGAGGGTGTCGGCGAGGCGGGTGAGGACTTCGCGCTGCTGGGCGTAGATGGGCTGGCGGGTGTTCCGCGACATCACGAACGTCGCGACGATCCCCTTGAGCACGGCGATCTCGGCCTGCTGCTCGCGGGGGACGACGACGTGGCCGCCGAAGCGGACGAGGTCGGGGTGCTGGTACGCCTCGCGGGTGGCCTCGGTGGCGGCGGCGGCGAAGCGGCCGATGAGCTGGCTGGTGAGGTTCTTGAGCCGGGCCTGGTCGCGGCGGGAGCCGTCCCAGGAGGAGACCCACACGTCGAGCGAGTCGAGACGGTCGAAGGCGGCGACGAGCTCGTCGTGTCCGACCTCCCCGCCGACCCAGGAGTGCATCGACTGCACGAGGTCCTCGTGGTCGGCGCGGGAGCCGAGTGCTTCGACGTCGATGTAGCCGGAGACCACCGCGTCCTCGAAGTCGTGCACGGAGTAGGCGATGTCGTCCGAGAGGTCCATCACCTCGGCCTCGATGCAGCGCACCCCCTCGGGGGCGCCCTCGCGCATCCAGGCGAACGCGGGGGCGTCGTCGGCGTAGAAGCCGAACTTGGCGCGTCCCGACGGGTCGGCGACCGAGCGCGTGTCGGGCCAGGGGTACTTGCAGCTCGCGTCGATGCTGGCGCGGGTGAGGTTCAGCCCGTAGGGGCGGGCGTCGTCGCCGAACACCTTCGGCTCGAGCCGCGTGAGCAGCCGGAAGGTCTGCGCGTTGCCCTCGAAGCCGCCGATCCCCTCGGCCCAGGTGTTGAGCGCGCGCTCGCCGTTGTGCCCGAACGGCGGATGCCCGATGTCGTGCGCGAGGCAGGCCGTGTCGACGACGTCGGGGTCGAGGTCGAGGCTCGTGGCGAGCTCCCGGCCGATCTGCGCCACCTCGAGCGAGTGGGTCAGGCGGTTGCGCGCGAAGTCGACGCCCGCCGTGGGGCTGAGCACCTGGGTCTTCGCGGCCAGGCGGCGGAGCGCGCTGGAGTGGAAGAGCCGGGCGCGGTCGCGGGCGAAGTCGGAGCGGCGGGTCGAGTGGTCCTCCGGCAGGAATCGCTCGGTGTCGACGAGCGAGTACCCCCAGAGCGCGCGGTCATCCACCGCTGTTGTGGATCTCGGCGGCCGAGACCGCGTCGCGCTGCCCGGCGTCGAGCTCGCGGGACTCGAGCCAGCGGTCCGGGAGGGAGGGGACCTTGGGCGAGCCGGCGCGGCCCCGCTGCCCCTCGGCCGCCTCGCCCGGATAGGGCTGCGTCCAGTCGAGCGTCGCCAGGAGCTCGTCGAGCTGCGCGAGCGACTCGACGGTGGCCAGGCGAGCGCGGAGGTCGCCGCCGACGGCGTAGCCCTTGAAGTACCAGGCGACGTGCTTGCGGATGTCGCGGCAGCCGCGCTCCTCGCTCTCGAAGAAGTCGACGAGCAGCTCCGCGTGGCGGCGGAACGCCTCGGCGACCTGTCCGAGCGAAGGGCGGAACCGCTCGTCGGAGCCGGCGAACGCGGCGGCGAGGTCGCCGAAGAGCCAGGGGCGCCCGAGGCAGCCGCGACCGACGACGACTCCGTCGCAGCCCGTCTCGGCCATCATCCGCAGCGCGTCCTCGGCCGACCAGATGTCGCCGTTGCCCAGCACGGGCACGCTCGTGACCGTCTCCTTGAGCGTGGCGATCGCCGACCAGTCGGCGTGCCCGCTGTAGAACTCGGAGGCGGTGCGCGCGTGCAGCGCGATCGACGCGACCCCGGCGCCCTCGGCGGCACGGGCGGCCTCGAGGTAGGTGAGGTGGTCCGGGTCGATGCCCTTGCGCATCTTGACGGTGAGCGGGACGTCGCCGGCGGCCTTCACGGCGCCCTCGACGATCTGCCGGAACAGCGGGAGCTTCCACGGCAGGGCCGCTCCCCCGCCCTTCCGGGTGACCTTGGGCACGGGGCAGCCGAAGTTGAGGTCGATGTGGTCGGCCCGGTCCTCGGCGACGAGCATGGTGACCGCCTCGGCTACGGTGACCGGGTCCACTCCGTAGAGCTGGATCGAGCGCACCGACTCGCTGGGGTGGTGGCGGATGAGGCGCATCGACTCCGGCGTGCGCTCGACGAGCGCGCGGGAGGTGATCATCTCGCTCACGTAGAGGCCGTTGCCGAACTCGCGGCAGAGGCGGCGGAACGCCGTGTTGGTGATGCCCGCCATGGGGGCGAGCACCACCGGCGCGTCGAGTTCGAGGGGGCCGATCCGGAGCGCCGGCGCGGTGCGCGCGGGCGGGGCGGCCGTGAGAGTGGAGGACATCGGTATCGATTCTCCCAGATCCTGTGTTGGGGAAGGCGGAGTGACGAGCGGAGAGGTGGAGAGATGAACGGGAGCACACCTGTGGAGGACGGTTCGCAGCGGCTGGAGGCGGACGCGTCCGCCCGCGGCCTGGCGGTCGAGATCGTGGAGAGGCCCGCTGCCGGCAGCCTGCACGAGGCGGCCGCGCTGCTCGGCGTCGAGCCCGGCGACATCGTGAAGTCGCTCGTGGTGAAGCGCCACGACGGCGGCTACCTGTTCGCCCTGGTCCCCGGCGGGCGGCAGATCGCGTGGCCGAAGCTGCGCGCGGTGGTCGGAGTGAACAAGCTCCGCCTCCCGGACGAGACGGCCGCCCTCGAGGCGACCGGCTACCGGCGCGGCACCATCACCCCGATCGGCTCCACGACGGCCTGGCCGGTCTACGCCGACGAGCGGATCCTCGGCCGCCGCGTGGCGATGGGAGCCGGCGCCGACGGGCGCAGCGCCGTCGTCGACGCGGACGCCCTCGTGGCCGCCTACGGCGCGACCGTGGCCGACATCACCGTGGAGGAGCCTCCGCGCTGATCGGCGGCACCTCGGCCTGCGCTTCCGCGGCCTGCGGCACGGCGCAGACGCCGTCCTCGCACAGCGGCCCGCCGGAGTCGCCGAGCATCTCGAACGGCCCGCTCACGCGACGGCCGCCCGCTGCTCCAGCACGTGCTCGAGGACCTCGGTGAACGCCGCCGGCTCCTGGGCGCCGGAGACGCCGAAGCGCCCGTCGAGGACGAAGAACGGCACCCCCGAGATCCCGTACTCGCGGGCCTGGGCGATGTCGGACTGCACCCGCCCGAGGTAGCGCCGGTCCTCGAGAGCGCGGCGCGTCTCCGCCGGGTCGAGCCCGACCTCGCCGGCGAGCGAGGCGAGCACCTCCGGATCGGCCAGGTCGCGGCCCTCGACGAAGTACGCGCTCAGGAGACGCTCGACGAGCTCGAGCTGCAGTCCGTTCTCCTTGGCGTGGTGGAGCGCCTGGTGGGCGGTGACCGTCTTGACGTGGCGCACCGACTCGAAGTGGTAGTCGAGGCCGACGCCCGCCGCGACCGCCGTGACGGAGTCGAGCATCTGCTGCGCCTGCGCCTCCGGGATGCCCTTGTGCTCGGCGAGGAACGCCGCCTCTCCCCCGCGGTAGTCCTCCGGCGTGTCCGGCGAGAGCTCGAAGCTGCGGTACTCCACGACGACCTCCGGAGCCTCGGGGTGCGCGGCGCGGAAGGCCTCGAGCCCGCGCTCGAACCGGCGCTTCCCGATGTAGCACCAGGGGCAGGCGATGTCGGACCAGACGTCGACGGACAGGGGGCTCGGCTCAGCACTCACCCCCAGGACAACGGAGGGGGCGCCCCGCTATTCCCGCAGCACGCGGACGAGCTCGTCCACGTCGGACTCGTCGTTCCAGAGGTGGAAGGCGATGCGGAGCCGGCCGCCGCGGCCCGAGACGCGCAGACCCGCGGCCTGCAGCAGCTCCAGGTCCGCTCCCCCCTCGTCCGGCCAGGACACGAGCGCCCGGTGCTGAGGCTCCCGGTCAAGCCGCTCGCACAGCAGGTCGCCGAGGCCGGAGGCGTGCGCCCAGACCGCGTCGAGGTCGAGCGAGCGGAACAGAGCGAGCGACGCCTCGGCGCCGGCGAACGCCTGCCAGGCCGGCGAGACGTCGAAGCGGCGGGCGTTCTCGGCCAGGTGCATGGCCGGTCCGTAGCAGGACGACCACACGTCCTCCCCCGAGTACCAGCCCGCCTGCACGGGGACGAGCTCGGCCGCGTAGGCGGGCGAGACGGTGAGGAACGCCACTCCGCGCGGCGAGCACAGCCATTTGTAGGCGTGGGTGAGGGTCGCGTCGAAGCGGGAGGCGTCGACCGGCAGGACGCCGGCCGCCTGCGTCAGGTCGCACGCGGTCCGCACTCGGTGGCGCGCGGCCGCCTCGAGGACGGAGTCGAGATCGGCGAGCGCTCCGCTGCTGGACTGCACGGCGGAGAAGACGACGAGGTCGTCCCCGTCCTCGACGGAGTCGGACAGCGCCTCGAGCGCGACGGAGCGCACGGTCACTCCGCGGTGCGCCTGGGCGAGGAAGGGGAACACGATGGAGGAGAAGTCGCCGTCCACGCAGAGCACGCGGGCCCCGTCGGGCAGCGAGGCGGCGAGCACGGCGGCCATGGCGGAGGTCTGCGAGCCGATCGCGACACGGTCGACCGGGACGCCGGCGATCGCGGCGAACGAGGCACGCGCGCGCTCGGCGACAGCGCCGTAGGCGGCGGCCGTGCTCTCCCCGGACGACCAGCCGTCGAGGTCCGCCCGCAGCGCCTCGACGGTCTGCCGCGGCGGCAGGCCGAGGGTGCAGGCGTTGTGGTAGCCGCGGGCACCGGCGAAGCGCGCGCGCAGGTCGGCGGAGTTCGGCAGTGCGGTGCTCACCTCTCGAGGATGACGCTCCGGAGCCGGATCGCCAAGACCGGGGAGCGACCGGGCGCGCCGGCGGCGGGCCCGGTCAGCGGGCGGCGAGGGCGTGCGCCTGCTCGAGCACGGCGACGACCTCGCGGGCCTCGCGGACGTCGACCGGCGAGGGAGCGCCGTCCTGGAGGGACAGCGCGACCTGCTCGAGGAACGCGGCGTATCGTCCCCGCTCACTCGGCACGGGGTGTGCGCCGGAGTCGTCGACGAGGACGCCCCATCCCTCCGGCGCGACCTCGCCGAAGCCGTCGTCGTCCGGTCGGGCGCCGCCGGTGCGGAGCGCGGTCTCCTGCGGATCGAGACCGTCGACGCTGAAGGCGGCGCGGGTGCCGAGCACGCGGAAGCGGGGGCCGGTCGCCCGGGCGACGCGGCTCATGGTGAGGTGGGAGCGGACGCCACTGTGATGCAGGAGCGAGACGAACGCGTCGTCCTCGCTCGCGGAGCCCTCGTGGACGGTCCGGGTCTCGGCCGCCGTGACGACCGCCGGGCCGAACAGCAGCAGCGCCTGGTCGACCAGGTGGCTGCCGAGATCGAAGAGGATCCCGCCACCCTCGGCCGGACCCGTCTCGCTCTGCCACCGGCCCGTCTTCGGCGCGCTCCAGCGCTCGAAGGTCGACTCGAAGCGGAGGACCTCGCCGAGGACCCCTTCGCCCAGGAGGCGGCGGAGGGTGAGCAGATCGGCGTCCCAGCGCCGGTTCTGGAAGACGAAGACGGGCGCACCGCTCCGCTCGGAGGCGGCGATGATCGCGTCCGCGTCGGCCGCGCTCGGTGCGAAGGGCTTGTCGATCACGACGGCGACTCCGGCCTCGAGCACTCGGACGGCCTGCTCCCGGTGCACCGACGGCGGCGAGGCGAGCACGACCAGCTCCGGCCGCTCGGCGAGCACCGCGTCGAGGTCGGGCACGATCCGGGCCTCGGGATGCGCGGCGGAGGCCGCGGCCCTCCGACCGGCGTCGCGGGTGGAGACGGCGACGACCTCGAAAGCGGGATCCGCCGCGAGGAACGGACCGTGGAAGACGCTGCCCGCGAGCCCGAAGCCGACGATTCCGACCCGGATCACGAGGAGGCCCCCGGCACGTCGACCGCGCCGCCGAAGCGGCGGGAGCGGCCGGAGTAGTGCTCGATCGCGTCCCAGAGGTCGGTCCGCGTGAAGTCCGGCCAGAGCCGGTCGAGGAACACCATCTCGGCGTAGGCGCTCTGCCAGAGCAGGAAGTTGCTGGTGCGCTGCTCGCCGGAGGAGCGCACGAAGAGGTCGACGTCCGGCATCTCGGGCACGTAGAGCGCCTTGGCGATCGTCTTCTCGGAGATGCCGGAGGGCTTGAGCCGCCCCGCCTGGACCTCGGCGGCGAGCCGCTGCACCGCGTCGGCGATCTCGGTGCGCCCGCCGTAGTTGACGCACATGGTGAGCGTCAGCACGTCGTTGTCCGCGGTCATCCCCTCGGCGAACTGCAGCTCGTTGATCACCGACGCCCACAGGCGCGGCTTCCGGCCGGCCCAGCGGATGCGCACGCCCCACTCGTTGAGCTGATCGCGGCGGCGGTGCAGCACATCGCGGTTGAAGCCCATCAGGAAGCGCACCTCCTCGGGCGAGCGCTTCCAGTTCTCGGTCGAGAACGCGTAGACGCTGAGGTGCTTCACGCCGATCTGGATCGCTCCGGCCACGACGTCCAGCAGCGCCGTCTCGCCGCGCTTGTGCCCCTCGATCCTCGTCAGGCCGCGGGAGTTCGCCCAGCGGCCGTTCCCGTCCATCACGATGGCGACGTGCCCTGGAACGGCCTTCCGCGGGATCGCAGGCGGGTGGATCCCGGTCCAGTCGAGGGGGCGGTACGGCTCGGCGTCCTTGTGAGTGAAGGGCTTCATCGGGTGACGTGCTCCAGGGATCTCAGACCGCGTTCGAGGTGGAACTGCGTGTAGGCGGCGACCACTCCGCTCGCCCGCGACCGCGTGGTCGGCTCGGTGGTCTCGGCGTGGGCCCAGTCTCCCGTGAGCAGTGCGCCCAGCAGGACCACGACCTCCGGAGCGACCCGCGGTGCGCCGGGCGGCGTGCAGTCGGCGCAGACGACGCCTCCGAGCTGCACCACGACCGCGCCGTGGGGCCCGGGAGCGCCGCAGCGCGCGCAGTCCTCGAAGCTGGGCGCCCAGCCCGCGATCGAGAGCGCCCGCAGGAGGTAGGAGTCGAGCGTCAGCACCGGCTCGTGCTCGTGCTTCGAGAGCGAGCGCAGGGCCCCGACGAGCAGCAGGTACTGCTGCAGGGAGGCGTCCGCGTCGGTGAGGCGGTCCGCCGTCTCGACCATCGCGCTCGCCGCCGTGTAGCTGTCGTAGTCGGCGGCGATCAGCGCACCGTAGGCGCCGAGCGACTCGGCCTGCGTGACGATGTCGAGGCTCCGGCCCTCGTAGAGCTGGAGGTCGGCGACCATGAACGGCTCGAGCCGCGAGCCGAACTTGGAGCCGGTCTTGCGAACGCCCTTCGCCACCGCGCGGATCTTGCCGTGGCTGCGCGAGAGCAGCGTCACGATGCGGTCGGCCTCGCCCAGCTTGTGCGTGCGGAGCACCACGGCTTCGTCGCGATAGGTGGGCATCCTCCGATTATCCCCCCGACCCCCGACACCCGGCTGGCAGCCCGGCCGGAGCAGGGCCCGCGCCGTGGAACGATGTCCGGGTGGCAGCCTCCCTCTTCGAGATCCCGGCCTGGGCCGACCTGCTCGCGATCGCCATCGGCTGCCTCCAGGGCGCGATGTTCGCGGGCGAGTTCCGCGACCGCCGGATCGACCTGCTCGGCGTCACGATCATCGGCACGGCCACCGGCCTCGGCGGCGGCGTGCTCCGCGATCTGCTGCTCCAGACGCCCCTGGTGGCCCTGCACACCGACGCGTACCTGATCGTCGCGGTGACCGCCTCCCTGCTCGGGATGCTGCTCCAGCACCTGCTGAACCGGGTCGACGGGACGATCACCGCCCTCGACGCGCTGACCCTCGGACTCTTCGGCGCGATCGGCACCACGAAGGCCCTGTCGCTCGGCGTGCCGGAGGTGCCGGCCGTGTTCGTCGGCACCGTCTCGGCCGTCGGCGGATCCGTCGTCCGCGACATCCTGCTGAACCGGCCGATCGCGCTGATGCACGTCGGCTCGCTCTACGCGGTCGCGGCCTCGGTGGGCACGGGCGTCCTGGTCCTCGCGCTGCGCTTCGGAGTGACGATCGACTTCGCCGCGCCGCTCGCGGTGGGCGTGACCACGGTCATCCGGCTGCTCGCGGTCCGCTACGGCTGGAGCCTGCCCGAGCAGCGCGCGCTCAGCGGCGTGCCGCGCCTGCGCTGGCGCCGCCGGACCTAGCGGCGCCCGACTCGGCCGCAGGGAGCGGCGTTCCGCGCGGTCCGCGCACCAGAACGCCGAGGGAGCCGCGACCCGTCACGGCTCCCCCGGCGGGGATCGGGCCCGATCAGGCGGAGGCGCCGGCCAGCTCGCGGACCGGGACCTCCTCGCGCAGGGCGCGGTTGACGGCCGAGACGATGGCCTTGAGGGAGGCGGTCGAGATGTCGGCGTCCACGCCCACGCCCCACAGGGTGCGGCCGTTCACCGTGCACTCGACGTACGAGGCGGCCAGCGCGTCGCCGCCGGCGCTGAGCGCGTGCTCGACGTAGTCGAGGACCCGGACCTCGACGCCCTGCTGCTCCAGCACGGCCTCGAAGGCGTTGATCGGGCCGTTGCCCCGCGAGCTGGCCGAGACGCGCTCGTCGCCCACCCGGAGGACCGCGTCCAGCGCGATGCTGCCGCCCAGATCGCTCGACGTGTTCGTGCGCAGCAGCTCGAAGCGGCCCCACTTCTCGTCGGCGCGCTCGGCGGGCGCCGGCAGGTACTCGTCCTGGAACACCGTCCAGATCTGCTCGCTCGTGACCTCGCCGCCCTCGGCGTCGGTCTTGGCCTGCACGACGCCCGAGAACTCGATCTGCAGTCGGCGCGGCAGGTCGAGCGCGTGGTCCGTCTTCAGCAGGTACGCGACTCCGCCCTTGCCGGACTGCGAGTTGACGCGGATGACCGCCTCGTAGGAGCGGCCCAGGTCCTTCGGGTCCACCGGCAGGTAGGGCACGGCCCAGGTGAGCTCGTCGACGCTGCGGCCGGTCCGCTCGGCCTCGGCGTGCATCGCCTCGAAGCCCTTCTTGATGGCGTCCTGGTGCGAGCCGCTGAAGGCGGTGAAGACCAGGTCGCCCGCCCAGGGGCTGCGCTCGGGCACGGGCAGCTGGTTGCAGTACTCGGCGGTGCGCTTGATGCCGTCCATGTCGCTGAAGTCGATCTGCGGGTCGATCCCCTGGGTGAAGAGGTTCACGCCCAGCGCGACCAGGTCGACGTTGCCGGTGCGCTCGCCGTTGCCGAAGAGGCAGCCCTCGATCCGGTCGGCGCCGGCCAGGTAGCCCAGCTCGGCGGCCGCCACGGCCGTGCCGCGGTCGTTGTGGGGGTGCAGCGACAGCACGATGTTCTCGCGCTGCGCGAGGTTGCGGCTCATCCACTCGATCGAGTCGGCGTAGACGTTCGGGGTGGCCATCTCGACGGTGGCGGGCAGGTTCAGGATGACCTTGCGCTCGGGAGTCGGCTCGAAGACCTCGACGACGCGGTCGCAGATCTCGCGGGCGAAGTCGAGCTCGGTGCCGGTGTAGCTCTCGGGCGAGTACTCGTAGTAGACGGCCGTGCCGGGGACGGTCGACTCCATCTCGCGGCACTTGCGGGCGCCGGCCAGCGCGATGTCGATGATGCCCTGACGGTCCTTGCGGAACACTACCTCGCGCTGCAGCACGCTCGTGGAGTTGTAGAGGTGCACGATCACCTGGCGCGCGCCGCGGATCGACTCGTAGGTGCGCTCGATCAGGTGGTCGCGGGCCTGGGTCAGCACCTGGATGGTGACGTCCTCGGGGATCGCGCCCTCCTCGATGAGGCTGCGCACGAAGTCGAAGTCGGTCTGGCTCGCGCTCGGGAACCCGACCTCGATCTCCTTGTAGCCCATCCGGACCAGCAGATCGAACATGATGCGCTTGCGCTCGGGGCTCATCGGGTCGATGAGCGCCTGGTTGCCGTCGCGGAGGTCCACGGCGCACCAGCGGGGCGCGGTCGTGATGCGCTTCGACGGCCAGGTGCGGTCGGGCAGGTCCACGGCGATCAGCTCGTGGAAGGGACGGTACTTGCCGATCGGCATGGGCGACGGCTTCTGGTTGTTCAGCATGAGGTGCTCTCCCGGCGCAGTGGTGCGCACGTGTCTGTTCTCGCTCGTGACCGATCCCGCTCGCGTGCGGCTCCGCTGGTGGGCGGTGCCGGTCGGGCGGTCTCGCGGGGATCCGGATGCGGATCGACCTCGCGGGCGAGGGATGGTTCAGCCGACGACGGACTCCGCGACGAGGATGGCCTGAGGATCAGATCTCGTCGCGGCGGAGAAGGAGGAGCTGTCCGAAGCGCACCCGGTCAGGGTAGCACCGCCCCCGCGGCGCGTCACCCCGGCGTCCCGCTCTAGGAGACCAGGCCGTTCTCGTAGGCGTAGACCACCAGCTGCACGCGGTCGCGCAGGCCGAGCTTGCCGAGGGTGCGGCTGATGTGCGTCTTCACCGTCGCCTCGCTCAGGAACTCGGCGCGCGCGATCTCGGTGTTGCTCATCCCCCGCGCGGCCAGGTGGAAGATCTCGCGCTCGCGGTCGGTGAGGGTCGCGAAGGCGGGCGGGGTCTCGCGTCCGCTGCCCGCCGCCCCGAAGTGCTCGAAGAGCTCGCGGGTCGCGGAGGCGGCGACCACGGCGGTCCCCGCGTGCACGGTGCGGACGGAGGCGAGGAGGAAGCCGGGCTCCGTGTCCTTCAGGAGGAAGCCGCTCGCGCCCGCCCGGATGGCGCGCGCGGCCGCCTCGTCGAGGTCGAAGGTCGTCAGCACGAGGATGCGCGGAGGCTGGACCCGCCGCTCCTGCGCGTCCGCGAGGATCCGCCGGGTCGACTCGATCCCGTCGACGCCCGGCATCCGGATGTCCATCAGCACGACGTCGGGGGCCAGCCGCGCGACCAGCTCCGCGCCCTCCGCTCCGTCGGAGGCCTCGCCGACCACCTCGAGATCGGGCTGCGAGCCGAGCAGCATGCGGATGCCGGCGCGGAAGAGGGCCTGGTCGTCGACGAGGACGAGGCGGATGGTGTCGGTCATGCGGGGCTGCCTCCGGAGGCGAGGGGTGGGGCGGTGCGGGCGAGGGACGGGGAGGAGGGCAGGCGCGCGTCGACGACGAAGTCGTCCCCGACCGGGCCGGCGGCGAGCACTCCCCCGACGAGCGCGGCGCGCTCGCGCATGCCGACCAGGCCGTGGCCCTCGCCCGGCAGGGAGTCGCGCTCGACGTCGGCGCACCGGGCGTTGCGCACGGTCAGGGCGAGCTCGCCGCCGTCCTGGCGCAGGGCGATGTCGAGCGGCGAGCCCGGGCGGCCGTGGCGGAGAGCGTTCGTGGTCGCCTCCTGGGCGATGCGGTACAGGGCCAGACCGACGGCGCGCGGCACCGCCTCCAGGTCGACGGCGAGCTCGGCGCGGACGGGGGCTCCGGCTCCGCCCACGCTGTCGAGGAGGGCCGGCAGGTCGCGGGCGCCGGGCTGCGGGCCGTCGCTCTGCGAGTGCCGCAGCTGGGCGAGGAGCACACGCACGTCGCCGAGGGCGTCCCGGGCGACGGAGGAGATGGTCAGCAGCGCGGCGTCGGTCTGCTCGGGGCTGGTGGCGCCGAGGTAGCGCGCGCCGTCGGCCTGCGCGATCACGACGGCGAGGGAGTGGGCGACGACGTCGTGCATGTCGCGGGCGATCCGGTTGCGCTCCTCCACGGTGTCGAGCTCGCGCTGCGCCCGGGCGCGCTCCTGCTCGGCCTGCGCGCGCAGGGTCTGGCCCTCCCGCGCCCGGCGGACCGACCGGGAGAGCAGTCCGATGGTCCAGGAGAGGCCGAGCGTCGCGAGGATCCCGCCGAAGGTGGCTCCGGCCGACAGGAGGCCGTCGTAGGCGCTCGCGACGAGGTCGAAGACGAGGACGAGGTAGACGACGGCGACCACAGCGCCGAGGACGGCCGACACCGCGCCCGCGATCCGCACCCGCCGCGACTCCGACGCGCCGGCGCCGAAGAGGACGGCCAGGATGGCCAGATCCGCGGGTCCGGGAGCGAGGCTCGCGCTCATCTGCAGGGCGGCGCCGGCCCAGGCGATCGAGAGGGCGAGGACCGGGGACCGCCGGTGCAGCACCAGCGCGACCGCGAGCACGCCCGCGACCAGCAGCTGCATCGCGCCGTCCACCCCGGCGAACGGGAGGCCGGCGACGAGGAGGAGCACCAGCGCCTGACCACCGGCGACCCCCACCGCGAAGGGGTCCTGCGGACCGGCGACCCGGTTCAGCAGCGCGTCGATCCGATCGCCCGCGAGGACCGGCGCCCGCAGCGCGTTGAGGTACACGAGGACCTTCGCCGCACCGAGCACGGAGGCGACCGCGAGGGCGACCAGGGCGAGGACCACGAACTCCACGCGCGCCGGGAGCCCGGACGGATCGAGCGGGCCGGAGAGGCCGAGCGCGACGGTGACGCCGCCGATCCCGGCGAGGATCAGGCCGCCCGCGAGCGCCAGGGCACGGGTCCAGGGGCCCACCCGGCGGGTCGTCTGCCAGAGGACGACCAGGCCGACGAGCACCCCGTCGACGGGGACGCCGCCGAGCAGGACGCCTCCGTCGGCGAGCGCGCCGACCGCGACGAGCGAGGGGGCGAGCGCGGGCAGGAATCCCGCGACCGCGAGGGCCAGCGCGAGCACGAGGCCGCCGGCGATCCGCTCGGTCGGAGTGACCCCGGTGAGCCCGAGCAGCAGGTGGAGGGCGGCGAGCAGCGCCCCGGCGATCGGCAGGGCCGCCGGTCGGTCGAGGAGGGCGCGCATGAGGACCACGCTACGGGTCCGCGCGCCCGGGGGCGTCGTCCTGGAGGGTGACCGCGGTCGTCCTCCGGCGTCAGAAGCCCAGGCGCCCCAGCAGCTTCGGGTCGCGCTGCCACTCCTTGGCGACCTTCACCCGGATGGAGAGGAACACGCGACGGCCCAGCAGGCGCTCGATCTGCTCGCGGGAGACGGCTCCCACCTCGCGCAGACGCTGGCCGCCCTTGCCGATGATGATGCCCTTCTGGCTGTCGCGCTCCACGAAGACGTTGGCGTAGATGTCGATCAGCGAGCCGTCCTCGCGCTCGACCATGTCGTCGAGCGTCACGGCGAGGGAGTGCGGCAGCTCGTCCGAGACGCCCTCGAGGGCGGCCTCGCGGATGAACTCGGCGATCCGCGAGGACAGGTCCTCGTCGGTCACCGCTTCCTCCGGGTAGAGGGCGGGCGAGACGGGCATCAGGCGCAGGAGCTCGACGGCCAGGACGTCCAGCTGCTCCTCGGTCACGGCCGAGATCGGCACGATCGTGTCCCACTCGCGCAGCTCCGAGACGGCGAGCAGCTGCTTCGCCACGGACTTCTTCGAGGAGAGGTCCACCTTCGAGACGATCGCGACCTTCCGGGCGCGCGGGAAGGAGTCGAGCTGCTCGTTGATGAAGCGGTCTCCGGGGCCGATCGGCTCATCCGCCGGGAACAGCATCCCGATCACGTCGACGTCGCCGAGGGTCGAGGTGACGAGCGAGTTCAGCCGCTCGCCGAGGAGCGTGCGCGGCCGGTGGATGCCGGGGGTGTCGACGACGATCAGCTGGCCGTCGGTGCGGTGCACCACTCCGCGGATAGCGCGCCGCGTGGTCTGGGGCTTCGAGCTCGTGATGGCGATCTTCTCGCCGACGAGGGCGTTCGTGAGCGTCGACTTGCCCACGTTCGGGCGGCCGACGAAGGACACGAAGCCCGCCCGGTAGGGAGCGGCGGCGGGAGTGGTGTCGGTCATCGTGCGTCCTCGTGCTGATCGCCCGTGGCTCCACGGGTGGGAGCCGTGCTCGGGCTGGGGGTGGTGGTGCCGCCGTCCGCGATGATCGCGACGGGGCCGGTGCCGGGCTCGCCGGCGGTGTCCAGATCGGGATCGCGGCGGACGATCACCGTGGAGATGGTCCCACGGCGCGGGTCCGCCTGCTCGGCCTCGAGCAGCACTCCGCCGATCCGCGCCGTCGCGCCGCGCTCGGGGAGGCGCCCGTAGGCCTTGGTCAGCAGTCCGCCGACCGAGTCGACGTCGTCGTCCTCGAGGTCGAGCTCGAACAGCTCGCCGAGCTCGTCCACCGGCAGGCGCGCCGAGACGCGGTAGACCCCGGGCGCCGTCTCCTCGAAGAGGTCGACCTCGCGGTCGTACTCGTCGGAGATGTCGCCGACGAGCTCCTCGATGAGGTCCTCGAGCGTCACCAGGCCCGCGATGCCGCCGTACTCGTCGACCACCATCGCGAGGTGGTTGGACTCGAGCTGCATCTGGCGGAGCAGCTCGTCGGCCTTCTTCGACTCGGGCACGAACAGCGCCGGGCGCGCGAGATCGGCGACGGTGTCGTCGTCGTCCGGCCGCTCGTAGGTGTGCCGGGCCACGTCGCGCAGGTAGAGCACGCCGAGGACGTCGTCGACGCCGTCGCCGATGACGGGGAGCCGGGAGATGCCGCGGCTCAGCAGGAGCCCCATGCCGGCGCCGACGGAGGAGGTCGCCTCGATCGTCACCATGTCGGTGCGGGGCACCATCACCTCGCGGACGAAGGTGTCGTTGAACTCGAAGATCGAGTGGATCAGCTCGCGGTCGTCCTGCTCGAGCACGTCCTGCTCGGTCGCCTCGTCGACCATGCTGAGCAGCTGCTCCTCGGAGGAGAACCCCGCCGAGCGCCCGGTCCCCGGCGTCACCCGGTTGCCGAGGGCCACGAGCCCGTGCGCGACCGGGCCCAGCGCGAGCCGGAGCACGTGCACGAGCGAGGCGCTTGTGGACAGGACCGCGCGGGCGTTCGCGCGCCCGACGCTGCGGGGGCTGGAGCCGACCAGGACGAACGACACCGCCGCCATGATCAGGACCGCCAGCAGGAGCGCGAGCCAGAGCTGCGGGACCTCGACGACCAGCACCGTGGTGACGAACACCGCGGCCGTCGTCTCGGCCGCGATCCGCGAGAAGTTGACGACGTTGACGTGGGCGCTCATGTCGCCCGCGATCGCGCGGAGAGCGCGGGCGCTGCGGGAGTGCTGGGCCATGTCGAGCAGGTCGCTGCGCGAGAGGACGCCGAGTGCGGCGTCGGTCGCGGCGAACCAGCCGCCGACGGCGACGAGCGCGAGGGCGGCGATGAGGAGCTGGAGAGTGGGCACGGCGCGCTCTAGCGGCGTCGCTCGCTGATGTGGAAGCCGACCAGGATGTCGCGCTGGATGCCGAACATCTCGCGCTCCTCCTCCGGCTCGGCGTGATCGAAGCCGAGCAGGTGCAGGAGCCCGTGGGCGGTCAGCAGCTGCAGCTCGTCGAGCACGGAGTGGCCGGCCGACTCGGCCTGGGACTGCGCGACCTGCGGGCAGAGCACGATGTCACCGAGGAGCCCCGCGGGGGTCTGCTCGTCCTCGGTCCCGGGACGCAGCTCGTCCATCGGGAAGCTGAGCACGTCGGTCGGTCCCGGCTCGTCCATCCACTGCACGTGCAGCTGCTCCATCGCGCCCTCGTCGACCAGCACGATCGCGAGCTCGGCGTCGGGGTGCACGTGGAGCGAGTCGAGCGCGTAGCCGGCGAGGCGCAGCAGGGCGGCCTCGTCGACGGGGACGCTCGACTCGTTGTTGATCTCGATGCTCACGGGGGCGGGTCTTCCTTCGGTTCGGGAGCGGCTGGGCTACCTGCCCGGCTCGCTCACCGACAAGATCGACCCGTACTTGCGCCCGCTCTACGACGCGCTGAACGAGATGATGGACCCCGAGA